>PWGR01000244.1 GCA_003554565.1 Clostridia bacterium | reverse complement strand
TGCCACTTTACACTAACACGGCGAGTGCAGTACCTCTGGTGACTTCTTTTGTTCGTCTGGGTATGAGCAGCGGCGCTGCGTTGGCTTTCATCCTCACCGGACCCGGCACATCCCTTCCGGCGTTGGGGGCCGTGCTGGTCATCGCGAGGAGCAAGGTGCTTGGCCTGTATTTGGGAATTCTGTTCTGCTCCAGCATAATTTTGTCTTATTTGTTCGGTCTGTGGTTCTGAGCCAGATCCTCGCTGATCTTGTACCGTGCAATGTATGGATGAACTGGCATGGGACCATTACAGAGCGGGACACCCAACACCCCTGGAGCTGGCCGGACTGGGCCCAGAAGATCGAGTACTTGCTGTAGGTGGACGGATGAGGTGCCGGCAGTGTTGACTCAATCACCGCTGCTGTCAGCATTGATCCGAGAGAACTGGACTGAAGTGGTAGATGCCGCTTGTTGCTATCTATGTGCTTGCACGTTGCGAGTATTGTATCATACAAGTGTAAAGGGGTGGGTTCTTGGTACCGATCGGGAAAATCGCCGAACTATTGATGAAAGTTACGGAGGATATCCACGCGACTGAGGTGGCTGAAGCCCGGTGTTGTGGTGTTACAAGGTCACAGTGCCGGATACTTTTGGTGTTAGGTCGGGAGGAAGGATCAGTGTCGCTGACAGAACTGTCCGGCCAACTTGATCTTGATCTCAGCACAGTGAGTAGAGTTGCAGAGGGACTGTTTAGACAGGGATTCATTGTGAGAGAACAGGATGAAAACGATCGCAGGAAAGTTTGTCTGTCGTTGACCACCCGGGGGCGACAATTGAATAACACCTACATTCGGAATCTGAGTTCTTATGTACATGCCATCTGGGACCAGATTTCTTCAGCTGATCGGGAGATCGTTCTCAAAAGTCTCGACATTATTCTCACGGCTCAGGAAAGATGCAGGGAGGGTTGCTGTAGTGAGTGAGGGCATTAAGAAAAACGTACGCAGGCGATACGGCCAGATAGCGAGACGGGCTTCTTCTCGAAATGGGTGTTGTGATGATACTGCCTCATGTTGTGGATTGGGCTATGCTGAGGAGGATCTCCAGGGGTTGCCTTCAGAATTGGTGAGCATGTCGCTGGGAAGTGGCAATCCAATCAGCCGGGCTGATCTCAAACTTGGAGAAACGGTGTTGGATCTGGGTAGCGGGGCCGGCCTGGATGCGCTTATAGCAGCACGACGGGTAGGTGAGTCAGGAAAAGTCTACGGACTGGATATGACGGAAGATATGCTGGATCTGGCTGACAAGTACAGGCAGGAAAGCGGGATCGGCAACGTTGAATTCATCAAGGGTGAGATGGAACAGGTGCCCCTGTCCGATGAATCCGTTGACACAATTATGTCCAATTGCGTTGTCAATCTGTCACCTGACAAGGCCAGGGTCTTTTCAGAGTGTTTCCGGATTTTGAAGCCGGGTGGAAGAGTTGCTATTTCTGATCTGACCTGGCGGGACCAGGTTCCAGCGGAGGTGCGTGAAAATACTGACCTCTGGTGTTCCTGTGTGGGTGGAGCTCTTACCGAGGATGAGTACGTGGACCTCCTCTACCGCGCGGGGTTCACCGAGGTGCACCTGGAGCGAACTGGCGCCTGGTCGACTTCGATGATGAGCTGTTGCACGGGTTCGAGGGGAACTAGTTCAGTGAATAGTGCCTTTGTCACGGCTCGAAAACCCTCCTGAGGGACGGCAATAAACAATACAGAAAGATGAATGGGGAAAGGGGGCTGCTACGGTCGGCCCCCTCAGATCTTGGCACAGTATGCAGATGAGCATCAGGTCCTGGAGAACCGTCCGAATTTGCAGCAATCCTTGCGAGCTGTCTGGGCGTAATTCAAGCGAAATTGACAGTATTCAGTGATGTCGAGCGGGCTACTCGACTGTTTCCGCTCGGCCCATGGTCTCCTGGATTATCCTGGTGCCGACCGGCGCATATTTCTTTGCTAACATTGAACTCAAATACTCCAGGATCAGCCAGTGAGCTACCTTGCCATCCAGACAGCAGCTCCTCGGTAGTTTTCAGTGTGTCAAGCAGGGATTCCAGTACATCATGAGGTATGTAATCTGCAATGCCGCTGATGGTCAGAGCAGCGGGCGTGTTTACTGAACGTCGCTGAATCCCCGGATATGGTCCCGCATGCCTGGTGGTGTGGGAAGACGGCGGCGACACCCCGCCTCCTCCCCAGTTATGTTATTGAGTTATGTTGGGGTTGGTTAGAGGCGGCAGGGCAGGGAATCTGACCCTCTTGATGATGAAGGCCTTCTCATAAGCGTTGCCAACTCAGAGTTCCTTGAGGCCATTCATCACATCGGCATGCCGTTCGGTATACACCGAGGGTCCGGTAACTTTTGTGCCCGTCTGGTATCCGCGCGGCGGTCTGCTGCACTGTGAGCGAAACATTCGTGGTAAAGAGCTGTATTAGATAGCACGTTACGATGATATAATGCGTCAATAGGGATGTCTTTGTTTTGTGTGACGATGTAGGAATGGGAGGCTGGTTTATGAGCGTAGATGCGAACATTGATATCTGTGAAGTTGGGGAGAAGAAGCCCAGGCCAGCGGATGATGAACTGGGTTTCGGGACGATTTTTACCGATCACATGTTTGTCATGGAGTACGATGAGGACACGGGATGGCATGATCACAGGATCATCCCTTACGGACCGCTGAGCTTTGAACCATCGAGTGCCTTTTTCCACTATGGTCAGACTGCTTTCGAAGGTCTCAAGGCTTACTCTGCCGATGATGGGCGAACCCTGCTGTTTCGCCCCTGGGAGAACGCCCGGAGGATGAATGCTACGGGTGAGAGGTTGTGTATCCCCCCAATCGATGAAGAGCTGTTCGTGCGAGCGATAGAGGAATTGGTTGCATTGGACCGCGATTGGGTCCCCTCTGCTCCCGGCACCTCGCTGTACATCCGACCGTTCATTCTTGCCACTGAACGATACCTGGGTCTCAAACCCTCATCCTCCTATACATTCGCCATCATAATGTCGCCCGTCGGTACTTACCATGGACGCGGCAATGATCCCACCAAGATATATGTTGAGACGGAGCATGTTCGTTCGATTGCGGGAGGTGTCGGTGCGGCTAAGGCCGGTGGTAACTATGCACGTTGTCTGAAGGCGGAGGTCCGGGCGGCACGTAAGGGGTTTCACCAGGTACTCTGGCTGGATGGCCAGGAGAAGAAGTACGTCGAAGAGGTAGGTACGATGAATGTCTTTTTCCGGATAGATGATGTTGTTGTTACCCCTCCCCTGCAAGGGACGATCATGCCAGGTGTTACCCGTGACTCTGTTCTCACTCTGCTGGAAGATTGGGGAGTAAAAGCGCAGGAGCGAAGACTATCACTGACCGAAATAGCCGATGCTCACAGAGCGGGTTCTCTGCAGGAAGCCTTCGGTACCGGTACTGCGGCTGTCATAACTCCGATTGGTCAGCTGCAATGGGACGATCTGACCATGGAAATCAACGATGGCCGGACGGGTGATATCACTGGCCGCGTGCATGAGACCATCACCGGCATACAGAGCGGGAAGGTAGTAGATCGCTTCGGGTGGACCACAGAGGTTCCTGATTGACGCCTGTTGAGATCCGTACACGAGGGGCGGGGCCCCTGATGGTATATGGGGCTCCCTTACCCCATCCACCAAATGTGGCGGGTGGATAAGAGCCAGCCCCCGATATCCGGGCTCCGCCTGCAATCGGTGCAGACGGGGCGGATTTCAGCCACCCCCTTTTCCTTCATACATCAACTCTGCCGCGCAGACAGGAATCCACCAGCTAGCTTACATCCCGCCCAATTCCAGATCTGGTCGATGAATTTGGATGTTCGCATCGTTCTGCAGTCTGTGAATTACTTCCTCATGCTGCGGTGCGTGGATCTGCAGGTACAACTGCTGCACCTCATCACGGACCTCTTTGTAGAGTGCCCCCTCTGCCTCTTCGCGTTCTGTGACCTTGATAATGTGGAAACCCGCGTCGGTCTGTATGGGTTCACTCAGTTCGTCGATTTCCAGTGCAAAGGCCACATCCTCAAATTCCTGATACATCATGCCCTGCTGAAAGAACCCAAGATCTCCTCCCTGGGCCGAGGATCCGGGATCGAGGGAGTGGCTTTCGGCCAGTTCGGCGAAGTTTTCTCCGTCAGCCAATTGCGCGAGAATACTCTCTGCCGATTCTTCGTCCTCGACCAGAATGTGCGAGGCGCGGACTTCCTCCGCCTGGTCGAAGTACTCGGGGTTCTCTTCGAAGAACTGTTTCAGATCCTCTTCACTGTACTCTACTTCTGAATAGCGGATCTCGTCCAATGATATGGATATGAGGATGTTGTATCGGAGGGCATCCTCGGTCATTCCGTACTGGGTCAGCAATTGCTCAAAACCGACCTCGCCCATCTCTGCCTTCATTTCGTCAATTTCAGCGTCCACAGCCGCTGAGTCCGGAGTCATCCCGCTGCTGGCTGCGCTGTCTGTAATCAGTTGGTACACAATCAGAGTCTCAAGTGCCTCGCGGCCGTATACCTCTTCCAGATGCTCGTGCAGCTCCTCTTCGGTTATGTCTACACCATTGACGGTGGCCACCACGTCACCGGTTACTCTGTCCGACTGCATGTACCAGAATGTGCTGCCTCCAACCAGCGCAAGAACGACTATAATGGCCACGGTCCATTTGAACTGCGCTCCGTTTCTCATTGTATCAACCCCATCAGTGGGTATTGGGCAAAGCATCCGTATTTTGCAGTCAAAATCTATTGTTACAGCTACATTACATATTCACAGTCTATAGCCCCGGGTGGGTCGCGGCAAGATGCTGAAGAAGATGGCAGGAGGGAGGGATATTGCTCGGAGTTCGGGAATGCTTAATGCAAAAGTAAAAGCGCAGCAGATCGGGAATCTCGCAGGATGTAACCGGGAAGGGTGACTCATGTGCTATTGAACATCGATGTCGTTTTTCTCTGGCTCGGGACCGTTGTCTTTATATCCTCCACTGCGATTGGTTTGTTTAGGGGCACTATTGCTGACACTATCCTCCCCAGCATCGTCGGGGTACTGATACTGGCGGTAGGTGCGCTGGGGCCGGAGAGAAAAGATGATCTCAGTGCCCAGGAGAAGGAGCAGTATTACGAGGATTGTCGGCGGGCAGGGTACAATGCCTTTGCTCTTGCCACCGTCGGTGGCGGAATGTGGGTTATGTATTCTATTTGGGACGGTGAGCCGGCAGTATCGGTCGCGATATACCTGGCTCTGATCCAGGTACCCTATCTGGCTACCAGGCTGTACGTGCGCGGGAGACGTGCCTCAGAGCAGAAGAAGGAGCGACGAAAAGGGGATAGGGACAGGGCCCGGGAGAGGAAAGAGTGAACCGACCGCGAAATATGCGGTATGGAATATAATGACAGCCAAGTGAGACAACTTCGCCTTCTGGCCGTAATCGCCTTGGGACTGGTGTGCGTTTTCGGATGGCAGCTGGTTGCCGCGTACCCGCTTCTGCACATGCGGTTAACCGGGCCGCCTCCCCATCCCGTTCCGCTCGATACTTGCGGAGCGGATCTTTCTGTGCCGCAAGGAGGGGAATCGATGTGGGTTCACATAGCCGGGGAGGTAGTCCAGCCCGGCCCCTACAGGGTTGCCATCGGTGCCGAGCTGGCTGATCTCATCGATCTTGCGGGGGGGTTTACCGGTTCAGCTGACAGGGAATCGCTCAGCCTTACGCGACAGTTGCGTGAGGGGGAGGAGGTCATTGTCCCGCGCCGGGGGATACCGGGCGGGGAAGCGGGCGATTCGCGGGGAATGGTAGATCTCAACTCAGCCTGCGAGGAGGAGCTGCAGGAGCTCACCGGTATAGGTCCAGTTCTTGCCGAGCGGATAGTTGATCACCGGCAGGCGCACGGCGATTTCCAGGAGGTCGAGGAGCTGTTGGCTATAGAGGGGATCGGCCCAGTAACGCTGGAGAATCTTCGACCGAACATAATAATCCGCTGACGGCCTGCGCCTTACAGTGCTCCCGTCAATAAGACCACAGCTATAGCCGTTACTGCGACGGACAGGAGAACCGGAAGATATATGCGGTATACTTGCAGCAGGGCAACGTCGAAGTAATCATTGGTGAGGATCTGGCACAGGTGCAGGGGCGAAATCAGATAGGCCAGAAAGGCGAAGCAGTAGGCGACCATCACGTACATAGCGACCGGCTCACCGGTCTCTGCGGCCATGGGTGCCATGACCGGGATGACGACGGCGATGGTGCTCGAGTGCGAGGCCGATACAAAGCCCATGACAGCGGCCAGCCCGCCGGTAATCAGGACCAGGGGTATCCCCACATCCAGCATGCCCGACATGAGAATGTCGAAAGTGGCTGTCTGATCGATGGCCGCGCGGAAGACCATGATTGCCACCATGGCCCCGGCAATCTCGTAGTTGACGTCCTGCAGAAACTGCACTGGAAACGCGGACAAGCTGAAGTCGGGATGACGCTGCACAAAATGAAGCAGAACCAGCGCCAGTCCGAGCCCGAGTGCCAGAGAGAAGGCGAGGTGAATTCCCAGCCCTAGATACAGGAGAAGGCTTAGCAGGATGGGGGAGGAATACTTGACGAAATCGCGGGCAGCGGCTGCCCGGGTGCCGGAATCCTCTCCACCCGCGCCATTTAGGATCTCCTCATCGGGCCCAGTGTCCGGACTTTCGGGCCTTACGAGGATGAAGTAGTATCCTGCCAGCAGCATAGCGGCCGCCAGCGGCCACTGCATAAGTAAAAGCTCCTGAACAGTAATCCCCGCGAGCCTGGTGGTCAGGATGAAAGTCGGCATAAACGGAAATACGAAGTACCAGCTGTGACGAAAAATATTGTTCGCGGCAGAGCGTCGCTGTGCGGATAGGTTGAGTCGTTCCCCCAGCTGATCGGCGATGGGTGCGCTGACAATTGCCCCGCCCACCATGGGCATTGAACCAATCAGGCCCGGCACCAGCATCAATGTCAGCCGATCGTTTCCCAGCACGCTTCGCAAGGCATTGACCATCTTATCGAAGAAGCTGTATCGATTCAGCAACCCGGCCAGCCCGGTGATGATAGCGACGATGAGCGCCAGGTCCAGGGTCTCCGGATCGACGGCCGCCCGGTAAACTGTTGAGACCATTTCGCTCACTGGTACCCCGGAGGCGATGAGGATGATCACAGAGGCACTGCCCATGGACAGTGCAAGTGAGTTCTTGCGATTTATCATGACAATGATTAAAACGAATGCCGCGATAATTCCAATGAGCTCCGTCAAGATCTCACCCCACAGCTGATTTGGGGGTCGGCCACCCTCAATCCAACCACCAGTTCACTGTCAATACTGCACCCAACCAGCTAAGAGCAAGGGTCAGGATGGACAGCTGTCCCATGGCGGTAACAAATACCAGGGCTGACAGATTGACCACCATCAGCGCCCCGTCCGGCAGCGCCCAGGTGGTCGTATAACCGAACCAGTATGTGTACAGCCCAGCAAACAACATCAATGCTATCATGCCGCTCGCTAGAGTGTGAAGAGCGTTTGTGAACAGCTGGGGCCGGGTGTAGCTGCCTCGACGACCCGTCATCAGTCCGGCCGCCATGCCCAGGGAGGCTGCAAGGAGAATACCGTGTGAACGCATGCCGCGGAACCACACCGCTAAGTGCTCGGTAGAACGAAAGTCAGTGAGGGAGAATCGCCCCCCCATGGCCAGGATCAGGCCGAAGCCCAGGACGGCTGTCAGCAGAACACCCATAAGGGGCGCCCGGTAACCGCCTGCGTAAACGATGCCCACCCATAGACCCACTGCGGCCAGGGTCAGCAGCAGGACTCCGACCCTGTCACCGCGATCGGCCGCCTGTTTCTGTGCCACCAACTCGGCCGCTGTGGTGCAAAGTTGTGCTGAATGCTCTTCAATTTCTGACCATTCGCTCAGGGGAGGCAACTCCATACCACCGCCCAGGGCCCCCAGCTTTCTGTCGTAAAAAGAGGTTTGAGTCAGCAGGGCCACTTCTGCCGCCGCGAAACGATGCTCATCGCTGATATCCAGAAGTCCCAGCAGCGGGACTCCGGTGCTGTGGGTGGGCACTCCCGTACCGAGGATCGCGGCAATAGTGGGGGCGAAATCGCGCAATGATCCTTCCACCTGCACACCGGGAATCACCCCTCTGCCTGCTGCTACCGCGGGAATATCTACAACTGCAGACTCCGATCCGCCGTGACCACCGCGCCGGATCGTGCCGTGTGATGCCGTCATCAATACAGTGTCGCTGGTAAGGTCGAGGGCACCTAGTAGTTCGGCGAGAATCTCGTCGTAGACGTGTAGGCGGCGCTGGTACGGGCTGGGTCGCTCATCTCTTCTTTCAGCACCTTGGCGGAGGGACACGTTCCTGAGAGGGGTGAGGTTGACGACAAACAGGCCCTCTTCACTGTGCTCCAGATCGGATACGATGGCTTGTACGGCTCGCTCATCAGGTTCGGGCCCGGGATCAGCCAGAGGATCCACGAACTGGTAGTGCGGCTCTGACAGGTATTCATCTATAAGCAATTCCCACAGGCGATTGCCGCTGAAGTGAACCGGGTACCCGGCACGTTCGGCCGCTGCAGCTATGTGATCGACTCTTAACGGTTCGGAATGGAGACCGGTTACCGCCCCGTGCACCTCTGGGTCCGTGCCGGTTACGATGGTGGCCCATGAGGGAACTGTCTGCGAGGGCCATGTTCCCCGCATATTCAGGGTCGCCCCTCGTTGTTCGAGATCCTGCCAGGAATCCAGCGAATCCACGAAGTCTCGACGCAGGGAATCGATGACCACCACGACCAGTCGCCGCGAAACTTGATCCAGTTCTTCAGCAGGTGGTACATCGAAGGAGTAGGGTGTGTGATAACCGACGAAGTGGCTCCAGTGCAGCTGCATCAGGTGTTCGCTCGCATAGGATATGCCCAGCACTAGCAGAAAGAGGATTGCAACTATGAACCATTGGCGCAACTGGTGTCTGGTCATCAATCGCGGCGCGATGGGAGACTCTTCCCGATCGCACCGCACCCCACCTCCCCAATGTTGTGTATTCCCCCGATTGCACGTTGGGCCGGAAAACTGTAGTTTATTATATAGTAACCTGGTGCGTACTCTAAGATCTTTCGTGAATTTGCGCTGACCTCCTCCTTCAAAGAGCGAAGAGAGATCACACGGCAGCGGGAGAAGGGACAGAGTTTTGCTGATCATGACTGACCTAAGCTTGCAGATGGGTGATTACATATGAATGCGCGACGGAAGGACTCCTCGCTTTCCGCGCGCGTCCTGCGCCTGCGCTTCAGCTCAGACGATTCCCCCTGGAAGGTTCTCGTGGTGGACACGGACGATGGACAGGCCACGGTGGTGGGCGAGTTCGAAGAGATTCAGGAGGGGATGGAATATGCGTTTACGGGCAGCTGGGCTGTGCATCCCCGCTACGGTGAGCAGTTTCGGGCACAGAGTTACTACCCAAAGCCGCCGAAGACGACCCGCGGTATGATCTCCTACCTGTCCAGCGGGCTCATTTCCGGCATCGGTCCCAAGATGGCCAAGCGCATTGTGGACCGCTTTGGAGAGGATACATTCGATATTATCACTCACAGCCCCGAGCGACTGCTCGAGGTCCCCGGTATCGCAGAGACAAAGAAGGAGCAGCTCGTACGGTCGTTCAAGCGCCATCGCAACCTGCAGGAAGTAGTCACGTATGTTACCGAGCTGGGGTTCACTGCCAATATGGCCGTGCGCCTTTATCGGGAGTATGGAGACGAGACCATTGCGATCATCAAGAATGATCCATATCGCCTGACCAGGGATGTCAGCGGCATCGGCTTTCATCGTGCGGACGAGATCGCTCGCGCCGAGGGAATCGACCCCTGCTCGTCAGACCGGATGGCCGCGGCCATCGTCTTTGTACTGCAGCAGGCGGCCGACCGCGCCGGCCATACCTACTTGCCGCGTGAAGCCCTGGTGGAAGAAGTGTGCGGGCTCCTCGAGCGCAACTCAGATGCCGAGGGGATCTCTCCGGGAATAGATGAGATTGAGGAGACGCTGCAGTACATCGAGAATCGCGGTCTCGTTGTGCGGGAAGACGAAGCGGTGTACCTGCATCATTACCTGCAGTGTGAGCGCCAGATTGCCGGGAGACTGGCGCGCATACGTGCGACGGCAAGCATGAGTGCACCCCACGCGGAGACCCTGGATTCCTTCATTTCTGACCTGCAGCGGGAGCTGGGGATTGAGTATGCGAACAGACAGAAGGAGGCCGTGAGCTGGGCCTTTCGGGACGGCGTGATGGTGATCACAGGTGGGCCCGGTACGGGAAAGACCACTATAGTGCGCGGCATCCTCGAGCTATCGAGGCGTCTTGGTGGAGGTCTTGAGGTTCTCCTCGCCGCTCCCACCGGCAGAGCTGCCCGGAAGCTGAGTGAGGTCACCGATCACCCGGCACACACTATCCATCGCCTTCTCGGCTACTCATTTGTAAACGGGCAGCCTGTATTCCGACATAATGCCGAGGAGCCCCTCGAGGGGGATGTGCTGATCGTGGATGAGACCTCCATGATCGATGTTGAACTTGCCAGCAACCTGCTGGATGCAGTGCCCGAAGGAATGCGCATCATTTTTGTTGGTGATGCAGATCAGCTGCCTTCGGTCGGACCCGGAAATTTCCTGCGCGATCTGATACGTTCGAAATTCGTTCCCGTCATCCGTCTGGATACCATATTTCGTCAGGATGAAGTCTCCGACATTGTGCTCAATGCCCACCGGATTAACGACGGCCGGTTTCCCGAGTTCTCCGGCAACGACTGCTATTTCCTTGAGCGTGAGCCGGACAAAATCAGTCAGCAGGTAGTGGGGTTGGTGACCCGTATAGTGGAGGACGGCCATCACGGGACTCAGGAGGTGCAGGTTCTCAGTCCTATGCACAAGGGACCCTGCGGGGTCGGGAACCTCAACCAGGAAATACAGAAACGACTTAACCCACCCGGCCGCGAGAAACAGGAACTGCACCGGGGGGGAAGCGTCTACCGTACCCGCGACAAGGTCATGTGCCTTCGCAACAACTACGAAAAAGGGACGTCCGGGATTTTTAACGGGAATCTGGGGACCGTGTTGGACGTGCTCACGCCGGACGATTCTGAGATCGATGAACCGACCCTCTTGATCGATTTTGATGGCGAAAGAGTCACCTATGGTCGTAGTGAGATGGATGAAATCGGGTTGGCGTATGCCACCACGGTACACAAGGCCCAGGGGAGCGAGTTTCCGGCCGTGATCGTGGTCGTCTCTCTCAGCCACTACATCATGATGCAGCGCAACCTGATCTATACAGCAGTAACCCGGGCGGAGGAGCGGCTGCTTCTGATTGGGCAGCGCAGGGCACTGCAGGTGGCGATTCGCAATAATTCGGTGGATGAGAGATATTCGCGACTGGATGATCGCCTGGCCCAGTTGAAGGATTGATGGCGAGGTGTCCGTGCGCTGGTTCTGGGGAGTTGAGCGTCCGGATCTTTACGAGATCCTGCTTCGGTCCACCGATCCGGAGGAGATCATACCTGCGGCTATCAGGGAATCCTGTCCGTGGGCTGGTCGGGTGGCACTGGATATCGGATGCGGGCGGGGCGATTTTGCTGCTTCGATTGCTGAAGAGGCCGGGTCCGTGGTTGCTGTGGATGCCGCGCCCTCCATGGTAGCGGCAGACCGCCGAAATATGGTTGGACGCTCGGGCCGCTTTGCGGCGATCACCGCGAATGTAGAGAACCTTCCTTTTGCGGATGGAAGCTTTGATGTCGCGTACGCATTGTGGGCTTACTTTTTTGGAGCGGGAGCAGAACCGGGGCTCTTCGAGTGTGAGAGAGTACTGCGGCGGGGAGGAAGGCTCTGCGTGGTGCAGAACAACGGAGGAGACGGGCTGTCTGGGTTGTGGTCAGAGAGCGAGTTCCGTTGTCTTGAATGGCCCGAGTGGTTCGAGCAACGAGGGTTCTCGCGGCGCATAGTGGATACTGTGTGGCGTTTTCCCTCTCTGGATCAGGGGACTGCTCTGGTGCGTTATCTGTGGGGTGAGGGTGCGGTCCGACGACTGCTGCGGTCAGGCACCCTGACTTTTTCATTCAAGGTTTCCCTCTACTGCCGGGAAGTGGGTGGCGGCACACCCGATAGTTGCTGATCCGCGCCCCCGGCATGGCATTGATGGTTGGATGGTGCCTGCATTGAGCGGGCCCAGATGCGAAAGGAGGAACGGGTATGTCTACAGTTTTCTTCAATGGAGAGTACGTCCGGAGTGAGGAAGCGACAGTATCGCCGGAAGACAGGGGATTCAATTTCGCCGACGGGGTCTACGAGGTGGTCAGAGTTTACCGCGGAGTGCCGTTCTGCCTGGAGGATCACCTGCAGCGAATGCGCTACGGGGCGAGTGAACTCGATTTTTCCATCCCCCTCACGGATGCTGAAATCCGGGAGATGGTGCAGGAGCTGCTGAAGCGGAATGACCTGTCCGAAGCCATGGTGTACATGCAGGTGACCCGCGGGGCGGCCCGGAGGGCACATCCCTTCCCCGATGATTATGCCCCCACCGTCTATGCTGTTGCACGGGAGGCATCGGCTCCCTCCAAAGAAGACCTGAAGCGGGGTATGAACGCCATAACGCATCCCGACAACCGGGGAGGCCTCTGCTACATAAAGACCGTAAACCTGCTGGCCAACTGCCTTGCGATGACCCGCGCCAAGCGGCGTGGAGCTTACGAGGCCCTCCTGGTGCGCGACGGATTTGTCACCGAAGCCACGGCTCGATCAGCATTCTGTGTCATCGATGGGACGATCTACACCTACCCGCTGGCAAACATCCTGCCCAGCATCACCAGAAAGAACGTCATTGAGCTGGCTGAGGAAAATGGGTGGAATCTGCAGGAGCGTGCCCTGCCGGTGGACACCTTCCTGGCGGCGGACGAGATTTTCCTCGCCGGGACGGTGGCAGAAATTGTTCCCGTGGTTGAAGTTGACGGTCAGACCATAGGAAACGGCAGGCCCGGTCCGGTATTCTGGCGAGTATACGAGGCTTTTCAGGAACGGATTGAATCGGTCACCCGGTCCGGCTGACCGCCGTGCTTCACTGCGGCGGCTTGGGAGGGCACCCGGCTGCGGGGCGGTGCGCGCGTGCCCGGGGTCTGCTTGCTGGCGAGCGGAGGTATTGTGGGCAGCATCCCGGGCCCGGGGTGGGTGATCTTTACCTGGAGGATAGACCGGACCGCGGCGGTGCGGTATGCCTCTTGGCATACAAGACATGATGAACCTGGTCAGCGTGAATGCAATGACTGCCCACGGTGAAGCTAGGGTTGCTGTTATCTGCATTTGTGAATCGGGATTTGGTGAACTGGGAGGGACTCACGCAGACATCAATTTTTGGGGAGAAGTCGCTCAGCTACTGCGACCATGGGGTGGCCCAGCCATGCTTATGGGTAAAAGGCAGGCCTGTCCATGACCACCTGCAATGGCATCCGTCGGTACAGACACCCACCAAGGGACGGGCGATTCAATCATGTCGATGGCACTCTGCAGTGGGAGTGCGATTGACCTGCCGATGGTAATGGTATCAGCGACGATGCAACTGTGTGTATTTCTTCGCGCTCTGTACAATTAGAGTGGAGTGAAAAGAGAAAGGGTGCTGACCTGTGCCATCAAGAGCTGGAGACTGGATGGAACAAGCTGAGAGAGATTTGCAGATGGCAAAGAGCAGTGCGAAGAATGAGTACCACGAGTGGGCCTGTTTTGCCGCTCATCAGGCGGCGGAGAAAGCCATCAAGGCGCTCCACCTTCACCATCACCAGGAAGCCTGGGGACATGTTCTCGTGCGGTTGCTCAGTGACCTGCCCGCTGAGGTTCCCCAAGACTCGAAGGAACGAGCCCGTATTCTCGACAACTACTACATACCCACGCGGTATCCCAACGCACATGCTGAGGGGGCTCCAGCTGAGCACTACGGCCCCTGGCAGAGCGAGGAGGCGATCAACCATGCCAGTGCGATCCTTGGATTCGTCCGTGCGGAAATGGCCTGACCCCGATAAAGTACTGGAGGGGGCGAGGCGGTGGGCCAGGCATCTCGTGGAGTCGCAACCGACAGTCCTGGCGGTTGGCCTGTTTGGTTCTTACGGCCGGGGTGACGCCGGAGTGGGCAGTGACTTGGATATCATCATCCTGGTCGAGGAAGATGAACGTCCCTTCCACCGGCGTTTGATCGGTGCTCCGGAAGAACTGCCCCTTCCGGCGGATATCCTGGTCTACACGCAGGATGAATGGCGAGATATGCATCAACGGGGAGGTCGCTTTTCCGAGACCATCAGGCGGGAAACTTGCTGGTTGCAGGGGGCTGATCTGTACGATGAGGAGGCTTCCCATTGATCACTGTTATCCCATATTCGCTCATTATTGATCCTCCATGGCGCGAATTGCGCACCTGCCCGTGTTGATCAATGTCATAAGGGATACTCTTTACAGTGAAGATGCTGAGCAGCTGGGCAGAGCCGTGGGCACCTTCCAGAGAACCGTGCGAGGCGGGAATACCGGAAGATGATGCCGTATCCATGTCCCGGAGCTACGTGAGCAAAATGCAGGACGTGTGCCAAAAGGGGAACTTCAACATCGAATGACAGGTGATAGACATTGACCGTTCTTCGGGTTTTGACCAGAGCCCCGTTCCGCTTGTGACTGGAGTTCTGCGCATGGTATGGATGGTTCTCCGTGAGCGCCGGCGCGGCAGGAGGGCCCTGGACCGTGCGCAGGAGACATTTCGTCGCTCTGTCCAGGCGGTTGGGATCTCGCGGGAAGTGGCAGCCGAGCTGGCCGCGGATTATCCGGAAGCTGAGTCTCATCTGGGGAAGCTGTTGAAGCGTGTCGAGTAGCCACCCTGATGTCGGCCGGGGCGGTTCGGCTGCTCATCCGGTGGTCCATGTCAACGAGCATCCGGGCCTCAATTTCCGGCAGTCAGCTCACAGTCGATTCACCACCGAAGCGATCTCGCGTGGCCCTCGGGGGCCTCCTCACCTGACATGTCAGGAGCCTGCACTCCATCTGATCTGCTGCCTGGCTTGTTCTATGAATGGCTGTATGGCAAAATAAGGATAATCCGGCTCAATTTTGAGGTGCCGTATTGTCCCGCCCGATGTTGCCGGTCTGCATTGCCCTGGTACTGGGCATTGTGCTTGCTGCCCAGTACCCGGCCGCCGGCCCAGCGCTGATTCGCATCATGATTCCAGTTGCCGTATGTGCCTTCGCTGCCGCCGGGCTGGCCCCAGGGCTGATCGGGGCGAGGCGCGCCGGTGTTATCTGCACAGTGTTCCTGCTTATAGGGATGTTCCTCCTTGGTTCGATCCGCTGGTACGCGGGAGCAGCGTCCATTCGGAGCCTGGCTCTGGTTGAGGGAGAGCGGCGTGAAGTGAGCGTTGGGCTCCGGGTGGTGCAGCCCGCGCAGCCCTCGTCTTACCGCGGCTTCCGCTGGAGAGGTGAGGTCTACGATGTAGTTGCACATGGCTCCGACCGGCTGTCGGTGGGTGCTCTGGTCGAGGCCTACTCGGAGGAACAGCCCCGTCCCGGAGATGAAATCACTGTGCGGGGTGAGGTGTTCCTGCCGTGGGCAGCCCGCAATCCTGGTGAGTTTGACTACAGACAGCTGCTGCTGAGACAGGGCATCGGTTATCTGTTGAGCGCCGACGAAATTACCGAACCGCTCCGTGCCAGTCGCTCGTTCCGCACAGCGCTGCTGCGCCTGCGCAGTGCGGTGACGGAGAGCATCCTGCAGCGGCTGTCCACTCCAGCGGGAGATGATGCCGCGGCAGTGGTAGTTGCACTGCTGACCGGTGAGCGCGACTATGTCAGTGATGAGCTTCAGGATGATTTCCGTACGGCAGGACTGGCCCACCTGCTGGCAATATCCGGCCTGCATGTCATGGCTGTAGGTGGTGGAGTTAGGGCGGTGCTGAGCAGGTTCACTTCACGTGTCCACTCCGACCTGGTGGCTGTAGCAGTCATTCTTCTGTACGCGGTGTTTGCGGGAGGCAGGCCGTCGGTGACGCGTGCGGCACTTCTATTTGGTGCGCAGATCGGCGCCGGGCAGTTGAGGCGACGCAGCGACCCGTTGAACCTTCTGGCCACCTGTGCCTGTCTCATGCTTCTGCAGAATCCGCACATGGTTTTTGACGTCGGGTTCCAGATGTCTTTTGGCGCTTTCTGGTCTCTGGTGAGCCTGCGCCCGGTGATCATGGAAAGCTTACCCTGCGCCGGCACGCGGGCCATACGATCGGCGCTTTCAGTGGGGATATCGGTCTGGTTGGTCATCTTTCCACTCAGCCTCTATCATTTTGGGTCGGCCTCATGGCTGGGCCTCGTCGTCAATCCAGTAATTACCCCTCTGTTTTTCTTCATTTTCCTCTCAGTTCAGCTGACAGCGATAGCAGCTCTTGTTGGACTCCCCTCCGAGCTGCTGCACCTGCTTTGCCGCCCGTTGTCTGTGTTTCTCGGGGTTGTCCGTGTCCTCGGACTGCTGCCGGGCGAGATCGGTTTGGAGATCTGTACGCCCGTTCTGCTGTGGATTGTTGCGACCCTTCTGGCCGTCGGCCGGACCAGCTTTCGCAGGCCCCTGTCTCCTGTGCCGTTATTGCGGTTCGGATCCCTTGGCCGGCGGCGCACTTTCGTCTCGTTCGTGGCGTGGGTGTTGGTATCCATCCTGCTGATAATAAGCCCTGGCGGGGGGAGCAACCTTCTGCGCGTGACTGTCTTCGATGTCGGTCAGGGCGACTGCATTTTGGTGGAGAAGCCTGGAGGTGAAACCCTGCTCATAGATACTGGCCCACCCTTCTTTTACAGCGAGGGTGCGGTGGCCGAGGAGGCGGTTTGGCCCTACCTCGATGAAAGGGGGATCGATGAACTGGATCACCTCGTCCTTACCCACGGTCACCTGGATCACACGGGTGGAGCGTCGGCCCTGCTGCAGAGAGTTGGAGTGGGGAAATTGTGGTTGGGCCCCATGTGCGAGGCGGGTGCTCGACTGGAATGTGAGCCCGAGATCTCTGCAGCCGTAAAAGAGATGAAAATACCCGTGCGCCGGGCGATCTCCGGTCAAAAGATCGGGGTGGCCGGGGTGGAAGTGAAGATACTGTGGCCCGAGACAGATGTGCCCGGGTTCTTTGACCTCAACGAGGCCAGCACGGCACTACGGGTATCCTACGGGCAGTGGTCCATGCTGTGCATGGGGGATGTGGAGGGACTCGGGGAGCGGGCCGTTGTTGATCTGTACGGAGACGGCCTGAACTCTGTGGTCTTGAAGGTGGGGCACCACGGAAGTGACGCCGGCAGCGAGGATGCGTTTCTTCAGTATGTTTCTCCGCAGGTGGCCGTGATCCCCACCGGCCCCAACCCCTACGGTCACCCGTCAGCTGCGACGGTGGCCCGACTGGAGGCACATGGCGCCATGGTTCTGACGACAGAAAAGGCGGGGGCGGTCATATTCGAGACGGACGGAGCCAACTACCGCGTCATGAGTATGATACCCGTCTCACCCGCGGCCGGGCAGGAAGTGGGGGAGAGTGTGGGGAAGTTGGAGGCATCATATTAGTCCCACGAAGGGAGGGACGTCGTCACCTCAGGTGACGGCGCGGGAATGGATGATAAGAGTCTGAGCGTTGCCTTCGACAGATATTACACATACGATGAACTGACCGATATAATCGCAGGGCTGTCTCAGCAGCATGAAGATACCGTGCAGATGCGTTCCATAGGTGAGTCATACGAGGGACGCAGCATATGGGCGGTGACGGTAACTGACCGCACCTGCGGAGATCCTGCCGACAAGCCCGCCTACTACATAGACGCAAATCACCACGCCGGTGAGGTCACCGGTTCGATGACCGCCCTGTACATAATCGTCTACCTCGTGGAACGAGCTGGACACGATACTGGGGTCGATCGTCTCCTGCGCGACTTCACCTTCTACGTGATCCCGCGTGTCAGCCCGGATGGTTCCGAGCGCTACCTCAATACCCCGGACATGCTGCGGTCATCCGTTCGCCCGTGGCCGGCTCGCCGCGGCGAGTCCGAGGATGGTCTTCACCCGGAGGATGTAGATGACAACGGCGTGATCCTCCAGATGAGAATTCGGAGCGAACACGGAGCCTGGAGGATCTCAGATCGTGATCCCCGTCTGATGATCCTGCGAGAGCCCGGAGAAGAAGACGGTCCTTTCTACGACCTGTATCCCGAGGGGCGCATGCGTGAATACGACGGGACCCGGGTTCACGCAGCTAGCCCGCGCTGGGGACTCGATTTTAACCGCAATTTCCCACACGAATGGGGGACGGAACGGGAGCAGCGGGGAGCTGGCCCGCACCCTCTTTCCGAGCCGGAGACCCACGCCATAGCCCGATTCATCAGCGACCATCCCAACATCTCGGTGGCGACCACCTATCACACCACCGGCGGGATCCTTCTACGTCCACCCTGCCGAACTCCCGATGGCGAGATGGATCTGGTCGACCTGCAGCTGCACCAGATTTTGGGCGATATCGGTCAGCGCCTGACCGGATATCGCTGTGCTTCAGTTTACGACGAGATGACCCTGAACAAGAAGCGACCGACGCGTGGAAGCTTTCTGGACTTCGTGTATGAGAGCCGCGGGATGCTGGCGTATGCACCGGAGCTATGGAACCTGCAGGAGCGGGCCGGTGTGCCGACTCTCAGCCCGCAGGAGAGATTCATGCGCAGCAGGGCAGAGCGCGAAGACGACGACTTGAAAGTACTGCAGTGGATTGATGAGCACTGCCCTGACAGGATCCATCCGTGGAAGAGCTTCACGCATCCACAGTTCGGCGAAGTGGAGATAGGCGGTGTGGACACCAAGTTTGTGCGTCAGAACCCGCCCCCGCAGTTTCTGGAGCAGGAGTGCAAGAAACAGCTGGACTGGAGCATGGTCAAGGCTGCCTCGCTCCCGCGCATCAGCATCGACGATTTTACCGTCGAGCAGGTCTCTGACGGGCTATACCTCATTGAAGCGGCGGTGATCAATGAGGGTTGGCTGGCCACCCACGTTACGTCAGTGGGACGAGAGCTGGTTGATCCTCCCGAGTATGTGCTTTGCCTTCCCGAGGATGCCACGCTGGTAGCAGGTGAACGGAGGGGCGAGGTTGGACACCTGGAGGGAAGCAACGCCGCGCTGAACAGCCCGGTGCCGGACAGGGCACGGCGGCTGCAGTGGATGCTGAGATATCAGGGCGACCCGATAGAGATAAGTCTGCAGGTCTCGGGGGACCGCTGCGGCAGGGTAGTGCGTGACATATCCCTGCCAGGAGGGGAGCGATGACTCAATGAAGTACGGCGAGGCACTGAAGGCGCTCAGAGAGGGGCAGGTGTCACCCATTTACCTGCTGGTCGGTGAGGAGCAATATCTGCGCCGAAGATTTGTCCGCGCCCTTCGCAGCAGCCTGGACATCCCGGAAGATTGGCTGAACTACCAGCGGCTGGAGGGGGATGATGCCGAGGCGGATACAGTGTTGACCTCCTGCAGCATGTTGACATTTGATGGCGGCACGCGACTGGTGGTCGCAGTTGAACCTCCTGTCTTTGGGAAGGCCGTCTCTGCCGGAGAGGAGAAGATGTGGACCAGCTACCTGCAGGATCCATCGGATTCCAGCTGTCTCTGCATCCTGGTCTCCCAGGTTGACAAGCGGCGCAGGATCTATCGAGCGGTTGCTGATTCTGAATCGGCCGTCATCATTTCCTGTGAGCGGCCGAAAGGGGATGTTCTGCGCCGCTGGATAAAAAAGCGAGTGGAGGCGGATGGGAAGCGGATCAGTGCGCAGGCCATGCGTACACTTGCCTCGGCCGACATATCAATGGATCATCTGGATCGGGAGCTGCAGAAGCTGCTCACCTACATCGGTGATGGCGACTCAATTGGGGCAGATGAAGTGGCGGAAATCACATCCATCCCCAGCGAACCCGACATCTTCACCCTGGTTGATGCGGTAGGAATGGGCCGGCCGCGCGTGGCATTGAACGTCTTGCAGGCAATGCTGACGCAGGGTGCGGCTCCACTGATGCTTCTGGCTATGATTGCCCGTCAAATTCGTTTGATCTGGCATGTTCGTTACGAGAAGATGCGCGGGAAGAGCCAGAGTGAGGTGGCCAGGAGAGTTGGACAGCCGCCTTTTGTGGTGCGCAAGTGTTCCGAGCAGGCTGAAAACTTCTCGACTGGTGAGCTCGAAAGAGCCCTGGAGCTGGTTATGGACACGGACATGGGGATCAAAAGGGGACGCTGGGAGGCGGAGATGGCAGTGGAGCGCCTCATTGCGATTCTGGCAAATCAGGAGTTGAAGTGGTCGGATCACACTACACAGCTAACTCGATAATCTCCGATCGTACAGGCTGCACTTCCGCCCCCGAGCACAAAAAGAAAACCGGGATTATCCATTCTGCGATACAATCCCGGCGATCCCGTTCAGGCTCATGGGCGCCACTCAGATGATGTCTCGCTCCTGGGCCGCGCGATACAGCTGGGACTTCTTCCTCGCTACACTGTTGCGGTGCAGTACGCCCTTGCTGACGGCACGGTCCAGAGTACTGACGGCATTGCGCAGGCGCTCTTCAACCAGCTGTTCATCGCCTTCCCGCAGTGATTCTCTGAAGCGGCGGATGACCGTGCGCACGCGACTCTTGACCTGTTTATTGCGCAGGCGGCGCTTCTCCGATGTCTTGGCGCGCTTTACTGCCGATTTAGTATTGGCCAATGTTCTCACCTCCGCGCGAATTCTAACACAAAAGGAGGGTGTGATCAACGGGCGCCACAGCTGACTGAGCCGATCGTGAGATTCGTCTATTCTGGTCAGTGTGACCTCATTTCAGCAGGCTGGTCCATGAAATCATGCGGCCGCAGACCTCATCACGGTGTCCTGTCCTCGTTCAACAGGACGGCAATAACGTGTGCCAGCATGCGGGCGCTCTTGAGGGCCTCATCCAGAGCATTCTCCACGCCACCCACTTCCAGCAGCAGGGCGCCCGGCGAAAGATGCTGG
>PWGR01000270.1 GCA_003554565.1 Clostridia bacterium | reverse complement strand
CGTCCTCTTCCTCATCATCGCTTGCGTCCTCGGCTTCGTCACCGACCAGTTCCTGCTCGAGCGGCGGAGGAAAACGCCACTGGAGAGGAGCACTGTCCTCCTTGTCGTCTGCGGTCTCAGTCTGCCATTCATCTTTGCCAGACTCCCGCTCTTTTTGACGGGCGGGTGCATTATCAGTCTTTTGGTGTTCCGACTGCGTGCACTCTTCGCCTGCCGGCTGCTCTTCTCTGTCTTGTTCCCAGTGAGCCTCGTGGCATTCTTCCCCCTCAAGGTCCCCGGATTTGCTGGTGCGGTCCTTTTTACTTTCGAAATCTCCGTCGGCCTTCATTGCGTCCTCCTCCCCGCAGACCCATTTTCCGCGCGCCGCGGCAGTTCGGGCTTGCACGAGAAGCCGGTCAGTCTCCTCATGACTTGTGGTGCCAGGTGATGCATCGTCGTCGGTTTCTTCTATCCACGTGGGAATCTGTCCGCGAGCGCTTTCCTCCAGATCCTGCAGAAAGGCCGCGGCCTCATCGGATGCGAGATTTGCTGCCGACATGTAAAGCTGCAGGAGCTGTGAAATGCCCTCAGGCGCCCAGTTTGTCAGCATGTCAATGATCCCGGCCACATCGGGTGCTCCGCTCTTGCTGCGGTGGGCGTTAGTCCAGTGGCTGAGAAGAATCCGGTCGTCGCGCCCGCGCCGCACCGCCTCCGGGTGCAGTCCGCCATGTATCAGGACCCCGACTTCCTCGTCCTGCTCTGTGCTGTTGTGCAGATGTGCCAGCGTTTCAGTCAGCTGGCGCGCAGTGTCAGTTTCGTCGACTTTGGCGATGGGGTACAGGGGTTCGAGGTAGCAGTAGGATCGGCCCCAGGATACCGCGGCTTTTCCTTCGCGCGTCGGCAAAATGGGCACGAAATCTGTGAATCCCCAATCCCGCAGTCGGTCGAACCGTTCGAAGGCTGCGCGCACCGGTTCGGGATCCCTGGTCGCTCTTATGACGTAGGTATCTGTCCCATCGCTGAGAGACAGCTCCTTCAGCCCCACCTGCTCGATTTCGGGATTTGATGGCAGTTGTTCGTAGTGACTGATCAACTGCCGGACGTAGTGCTGCAGTGTAGACACCCCCCGGCGTACCAACCTGCGTCTCTTTCTAAAACCCGCGTCATTCTACTGTATTCATTGATTCGGGTAATGGATACCTGTACGGGGAAAAAGGGTCCTGCAACGTACGTTTACAGGCGGATGGGGGCACCTCGTATGGATTTGATGTCAGTTGGTTTGGGACAATACAAACCTCTTCAGGCGGGTGCCGCACCGACAGCGGGAGGCAGTTTTGGCTCTGCCCCCCGCGTGCACGGAATTGCTTTCGCCTGACCTGATTTACTCCTCGGAGCTGGACTGAAGGATAGATCCGCTGCCCAAAAGCATAAACAGCAGCAGGGGCAGTAGGTTCCCGTCGTCCCATCCGTGATCTTTGTGGTCGCCTTCTCCCATTATGAGAGGTAAAAGCAGAAACAAAAGTAGCATCTCTGTACCGGAGTCGCCGCCAAACATACTCGTTCCTCCTCACTTTGCTCGGGGTTGCGCCTAGCGATCCCCGAGCATTTCTCTCTCTTTGTGCTCTGAAAATGAGGTCATCGTACTCGGGATTTGTGTTGGGGGTATCGCCTCACGACACTACCCCCTGTCTTGCCTGAGACTGACCACGCGAGAATACTCTGTTTGCCTGTGCACTCACCAGCGGATGTAGTCACCGGCGAGGAAGATGAACAGCAGCAGCATCAGCAGTTCCTCGTCACGACGGACGGGTGTGGCGAACCCTGTGAGCACGAGGAGCAGAAGAAGCGTACCCATGTCCCGGTGCATATCTCATTCCTCCTTTCCAGATGGAGGCGCGTCGTGTTAGCCCACTCAGCTGTTCAGAACATCTGCTTGCAATCAATTGTTCATCTCAGCCCCCGGCTGATGGGGCCGCGGGGGAAGCTTAAGTTTCGATTTACTTGCGCACGAAACTGCCGGCGAGGAAGATGAACAGCAGCATCATGAGCAGTTCATCCTCGCGCCGCACATCTGTGATCCCGCTCAGTACGAGGAACAGCAGCAGTGTGCTGATGTCGTCTTTGCGATGCATTCCTCCCACCTCCCTCTGGTGATCATGTGGGGTCTGACGCCCTCAGCTCGCTACATAATATGAAAGGTGGCGCAATGCGTTAACTGGCCCCGGGAGTGTGCCCGACCGGTGCCGATGGATGTATTGGGTGAGCCGGGAGAGGGTGCGTGGGGATTGGTGACACAGCAGGTCGGAGGGGACCGATCAGTCCCGGCCCCTCTGTGTATGCCCTTTCTTGCCAGCGATCAAACATCAAACCTGGCGATAAACAGCAGCAGCATGAGCAGGTCGTCGTCGCGCCGCACATCTGTGATGCCGCTCAGTACGAGGAACAGAAGCAGGGTACCGAGGTCGTGTCTGTGAGGCATCCACCCCACCTCCGTGTGGGCCTGGTGGGGTCATGGGGCCCTCGCGTTGCTACATGAGTATGAGCGGTACAGGAGGGCAGTATGTTCATCCGCAGGTGGCAGAGTGGGGGTTGGACGGACCATCCATTGTCTCCCCGGATTCACGGAAAGAGGCAGGCCCGGAAAAGGCCGTGGCCTCCTCCGGGCCCGCCGGGGGTGCCTGCTAGGCCTGCCTCACCAGCGGTCAAAGCCGGCGAGGAGCAGGAACAGAAGCAGCATGAGCAGGCCATCGTCGCGCCGAGTATCGGTGAACCCGGCCAGCACGAGGAACAGAAGCAGGGTGCCCAGGTCATCTCTCCTTCCGATCGGCATCGTGCCACCTCCTTCAGTTCAGATTGTTTTCCGGGTTCTGGACCTCGACTGCTACATAATACGTGTTGGGGAGTGAATATGTTACTTCACTGACAACCCGGCGTGCTGCTGACGGGAGCCGGGGGTAAAGGCATGGCCTCCGGAGCTGACAGCTTCGCTCTCACCGGCGCATGCATACTGGTACTAGTGAGGTATCGCGCTCCAGTTGAGATTGTCAGGGAGCGGGAGGTGATTTGATGGACGAAAACCGAGACGATAGGGAAGAAGAGACGCAGGACCAGTCTGCGGAGGTACCAGAGGAGGATGAGAGGGCTCGTCTGGCCCGACGGTCAGTTGAGCGATTGGACCGCGGTAAAGCCACAACAATGAAATCCCGAACCTTGAGTAATATGAAGACCCTCGCAGATGAGATGATGCACCTGTCCGGGAAGCTGAATTCGTCAGCTCTTTACATCAACAAGCTTCTGGAGGTGCTGGTTCTCAGTCCGGAAGAATATTCCGAGTTGAGCCGGGCCGGCGTAGTCGAAAAACCTCTCACTCACAAGGTTGAGTCACAAAAGCGGGAGAGCTCCGGCCCCAACATCGCGCAGCTGATGCAGCTTGCCCAGGGAGCGGATGTGGAAAGCCTCGCAGAGGAGCTTCTGTCGCGACTGCAAAAAGGCGACTGAGAAGTCTGCTGGCGCAGAACTACCTTTTTTGCCCCGAAGCGGGTCTGCTGCGGTAGAACAAGAGAAGATCTGTGCCGAATCCGGAAGCTGTCCGGGGAATGCAGGATTTCCGACCCGACCAGGTTTAAAGATCCTGAACAGAGCCCCGCCATCTGATCCGGAGATGATGTCATCGCGGCACCGCGCCCGGGCCGCAAATTCCCCGGGCGCGGCGCAAGCTGTCGTCTGCATTCTGTGATTTTTCTGCTCACTCACCGGGCATCGTGACGTCCACTTCGACGCCCGACCGCTCGCCGTAGGCCAGGATTTCGTCCTGCAGTTCCTCCCACTTTTCGATGGCAATGGTCATGGTGACCTGTACATCCTCGTCCCCGTCATCGGGCGGGTCCGGCTCGGTCCAATCATCGACCAGACCCCCGCGGGCGACCAGTGCAAATGACTGCGCATCTTCGGGAACGTTCTCTCCTACCACTCGGATCTGATATTCTCCTTCCGGCAGATCACCTGAAGTGCTGTGGCCCGGCAGGAGGCGGATACCCTCATTGTTGTTCACGGAGTCCGCCTCGCCCCCGGATACGGTGTAGCCGGGATTAATTCCGGTCAGGTTGTTGCCGCGGTAGACTGTTCCGTCTGGCCCGATGATCTCGAGGTTGAGGTTGTTGACCAGATGACTGTCCGCACCCTGTGCGGGGGCGGCGTCGGTCCATGCGAGGTGAAGGTGAAGGGGCTGCGATCCGTCTCCGACGTGGATCGTCTCCTCCCATACTTCCCCGGTCTCCAGCTGGGAAGGCTCGTCCCATACCTGCATGGGCCGGTTGTCATCGGGCCAGTGCAGTGATCCGTCGAGATTGAGCAGTCCCCATCCCTGCGATTGATTGGGATACTGTTTTTCGTCGTCCCGATCAGAATTGGGACCGGTTATCTCGCGGGCGCCGTTGAGCAGGGTGGCCTTGACCAGTGCAGCACTTGGCTCAAATGCCTCCGCGGAGTCGGATGTGCCCTGGGGGTAGAAACCGTCGGTGTAATACTGGCGGACCAGAGCAGCTGCACCCGCCGCCGTTGGCGTGGACATGCTCGTACCCTGCTGTTCGACGTATCCATCTCTGGTATCGGCTGCCGCGGATGTGATCGGACTGCCGGGTGCGACCAAATCAGGCTTCAGGCGGCCGTCAGTGGTCGGACCGCGGGAGGAGAAGGACATTACCTCCTCAGGGTTTTGCGTGTTGACCGCCCCGACGGTGAGGATATTTTTGGCGTCTCCCGGAGTTGCAATGGTGAGACCCCGATCGTCACCGAAGTTACCGGCGGCGACCACCAACAGGTGGGAGGGATGATCAGTTGTGAAGCGGTCCGCATCCCGTCCAATGGTGCCGTAGCCGTCGTCCAGATCGGTAGTCTTGCCGCCCCAGCTCTGGTTATTGATTGTCGCGCCAGCCTCGTGTGCTTCTTCAAACACACTGTAAAAATCGAATCCTGCCCCCCACATTCCGAGCGAGCTGAAGGCCTTGATTATTGCCAGACGAGACTCAAAGGCCTGTCCGTCGTGCTTGTTCCATTCGCCGTACGGTCCGGCATCTCCGGCGATAGTTCCCGCGACGTGTGTACCATGGCCGATTGGATCACCGCCGCCGCCTCCAAAGATGTCGTCAGAAACATCGATGTAGGCTTCAATCTTGCGGTGATCGGGTCCGACTCCCGGTATGCCCGGGCCCGGATCTATCGGCCAGGGAAACGGCTGGGTTTCAATTGCGCGTGTGGATGCTTCGAACGGCCACCATGGGGGCAGGCCGCCGCTTCCTCCATTGTCCGGCGCATCATCATCACGGAACATCTCGTGTTCTGCATCCAGCCCGCTGTCGGTGACCGCCACGATCTGTCCAGCACCGGTGAGGGTGTGATGATGCGCCGTCTCCGCACCGATTATCGGCCGGGCCGCGTGGTTGAACAGCTGCAGCTGTACCGACGGGGCCAGATAGGAGAAGCCGGCGTCTGAAATGGCAGAAAAGAGGGGCGCCAGCTGCCCGCTCACTAACATGCGGTAGCGGGGCTCATCACTCGGATATCCCGCTAGGCGGGTAACCTCATCAGTTACGAGGCCGGCCGCATCGAGCAGGCTACGGGTTCCCTCAGAGAGCTCCCCGCCGTAGAATTCAACGATGTACTCGCCCTCTGCGGCGTCACTGGATCCCCGGCCCATGACAGCTGACTCCAGCGAAGGCGCCACCCTGTATCCCGGGTGATGTACCCCGACCCACTGAACCATACCGAGTTCCTCCGCCGCCTCGGCGGTCTCCGGAACGGTCCGGACCACGTATGAGTAATTGGGCAGGTACTCGATGAACTCAATACCCCACTCTGACAGCTCGTCGACCCACTCGGACTTGACCGGACCGATGAACTGCAGCAGGTAGTAGGATTCTTCGCCCTGTTGAGGCTCCGCCCTCAGTTCGGGCGGCAGGAGCAGTTCACCCTCATCTGTATCGAGGGTTCCCGCTGCCAGCCGGATCTCCGTTCGGTCAGGGAGTGGCGCGATTCTGAACCCCTCCGCCTCCATTTCATCGAAGGAGGACTGCGGGGCCTCGACCAGCGTGAAGGCATCGTATTCTGCCAGGATGTGGGCGTTCAGTTCCGACAGCGCTTTGGCGTCTGTGTAGACCAGTGCGTGCATGTCATCGTCAGGGCTGGTGGGTTGCGCTCCGGATGTCACACTGATTCCTGCGATGGCGATTATCAGGAATAATGCCAGTGCCACATACGTGTGGCTTCGCCATTTCTGTCTTGGTACGTCCATGGGCACTCCCTTCATGTTTCGCCCGCTTTGTGATGTCGTGCACATGGTGTGCAAAGGTTTTCCACCATATACAACGTACAAAACATAGGATTTGGAACCTTAAATACATCTACAGACAGTTTAGATTCTGAGGGAGGTCGATTCAATGGTGGTATGTGCCACAGGTGGAGAGTCAGGCATCCGGCTGTTTGGAGGCCTTGGAGAATAAATCACTGGCTCGCTGAAATCGGCGCAGAGCTTCATCCCGCCGTCCGGTGGCGAGGTATACCTCGCCGAGTTCAGTCTGGGTGTGTGCCAGAAGCGGAACCTCATTGGCTGACCGGAAGCAGCGCTCTGCCCGGCTGAGAAAATCCTCTGCCTCATCCAGATTGTCTCGCGCGGCGGCGATTTTCCCCGCGAGTAGTGCAGCGCGACCGTGCAGCAGGGGCTGAAAACGGGAGCTGGTGATGCTCATGGCCTTCTCCGCGGCGTCAGCTGCGCGGGGAAGGTCGTCCTGCCGCAGGCGAATCCTGCCCTCAGCCAGCAGGGCCCGGGCTCTTGTGGTCTGCGCGCCGACGTCCTGGGCTGTCCGCTGTGCAGCCCGGAGCGCATCCAGGGCCTCACTCCGCCGGCCCTCTTCTTCCGCCACCATACCGCGAGTGTACATAGCCTCAGATTCTGTTCTCCTCATCTGGCGAAAGAGGGCCAGCTCGCGCGCAGCCGCTGCACACCCCGCGGCGCGCTGTTGGTCGCCCTGTTCGAGATGCTGCATGGCCTCGCGTAACGAGGCGATGACCAGGGAACGGGGACGAGTCTGGCTGGGCATATCCTCCATTACCTGCTCCAGCAGCTCATCGGCGGTCTCTGTTTCACCCAGCTGTTGGTAGGCCCGCGCCAGGCCCCAGCGCAAGAGGAAGCGGTATCGTTCACGTGCCGCTCCCTGCACTTCGTTCAGGCGGCGGGAGACGGTCTCAAAAAAACGGATGGCCAACAGGGCGTTGTCGCCGGTAAGGTGCATTTCTCCGAGGGCAAGCAGGCACTGCAGTACTCCCCCGGGGTCGGAGGCGCTTTCAAAACGCTCAGTCGCCTCGGTGAGGTTATTGAAGGCAGCCTCATGGTTGTCTCTGTGCATTTCGATCAACCCAGACTGGAGCAGGACCCGCGCGGTCATTATGGGATCATCGAGACTCCCCTCGCCGAGGAGCTCACGGATGTGTTGCAATCCTTCCTTAGCCTCATCCAGGTTGCCCACGCCGAGCTGAGCCTCGGCTGCAGTGAGCAGGATCTCCACCTGCTGCTGCAGCTGCGATTCATCTGCACCTTCCTCCGGGAGAAGCGAGGCTGTAGGCACATTGAGATTTTTGGCTATGATGCAGAGGGAGGTCAGGGAGGGGCTCGTCAATCCGCGTTCTACCTGACTCAGGAATCCGGGACTCATCTGATCATTTGCCAGATCCCGCTGGCTCATTCCTTTTTCCTGGCGGAGCTGCTTTATACGCGCCCCCACCCTGTGGGCAAATCTGTCGCTCATTCCCATTCCTCCTCCGCGCATCGTCGAGTTCAGTATAGATAAAGCCAATGCCGAGAACAGCTTTGGCTGGGTAAATATAATGTTCGATATAGGTGTATGCGGGTCCTGTTTATGAAACTAATTTCGTTGAAAGTGGGCAATACCGCACGCCTGACATACATTCTGGGAGGGTGGGCGAGTATCATGCGGCGAATATGTAGAGCGCAGATGCAGTTTTTCGTTAGGAGGGGGGCTCTATGTTTATCCGCCTCGGGTGGTTGGCCGCGGTCCGCAATATGCACCGGACTGGTCTGGCCGTGGCCAGCATAGCCCTGTCTACCATCGTGATTGTCTCAGGCCTTATGCTGGCCCAGGGACAGCCTGGCGCGGCACACCGCACCGTACGCGAGGCCATCGGTGGTGATATTGTACTTGCTCCGGAGACCCTGGCGATCCCCGGTACGTCCCCGCAGGAGTCCGGCCGCCTGGACCTGGTGCGGCGTTCGCCGGATGCGCCCGGGATCATGTCCTATTTCTTTCCCCACCTCATTACCCGGGGGTTTGCCGGACGCGACGATCCTCAGGAGTTTTCTGTCGGCGACCTGCGAGAAGTGGAGGGTGTGCATGCGGTGCAGCCGTACCGCACACTGCTCGCCCGCATGCATGTGCAAGAGGGGAACCATCTCATGAAGGTGCGCCCGCGTTTTCCGGTAGTGGATGACTGGTACGGGATGGAGGAGCGGGTCCTGGAGGGGCGTTATCTGGAACCCGGTGATGCGGGAGAGATGGTCGGCGTGCTGGAGACACACCGCATCGAGCGTGATGATCCCCAGGCCGAGACTTACGCACGGGATCGTTGGAATGATGCGCGCGCGGTGCTGGTAGGCGGAGTACCGTCGATAAGGCAGTATACCTCGCCACCCCCGGGGGATGAGGTGCAGCTGACGCTCAGCTCGAACGGTGACTTCAGTGATGGGGAAATGGTGTCTCTCGAGGTGTTGGGCCACACCGAGTTTCAGGTTGGCTCCATACACTGGGGCGCAGAGCGGCTGACGGCGGCCGGACTGCGGGGAGTTCACCGGTTTGATGAAGAAGATCCACTACGCTTCATTGAGGAGCCGCTTCACTGGATGCTTCCCGAGATATGGGTCACAGAGCAAACCTTTGACGAACTGGAGCGGCGTGCTGGAGGCACCGCGCCGGTGACAGAATATCTCGTGGTGGTGGAGAACTTCTCCGAGGTCAACGTCGTTGCCGACCGGCTGCGGGAGGTGGCAGGGTCGGCAACCATTCTCACGGTCGATCAGCTGGTCTCCCTGTCCGATATCACACCCGAGGTGGCTGTTTCCGTTCCACCGGCAGACATCATGCAGGGGTACCAGAACCCGGATGCACGGGGCAGGATCCTGCTCTCAGCACCGGAATGGTTCGAGATGACTCTGGTAGTGTTGGCCCTCGCGGTTGCCGCTATTCTTTATCTGGGGAATCTTTATGTGCTGACCATAAACCGGACGAAGGAGCTCGCCGCCCTCAAGGCTTTGGGCAGCTTCAACGGCCAGCTCCTGATCGCATCGCTGACCGAGGTTATGGTGATATCGGGTGCCGGTACTATGGCGGGTTATCTGGTGGCCGCGCCGATGTTGATTCACCTGTGGGCGTCAAACGCCCTGGGCTTTTCGGCCATCGCCCTGCGCCTCGCCGGAGGCCTGGTTCTGGCGGGGGGGCTGACCATGGTGATAAGTCTGATAGTGGCCATGTTCCCATTCATCCGCACGGCAAGAGTGTCCCCGAGGGAGGCGATGCGCAATGCGTGATCGTTGGTTCAACCGGATGGTCTACCGGGAGTGGTTGGCCAACCGGACTGCTCATGTGATTGTGATTGGGGTCATAGCGCTTACCTTCCTCATGTACAGCATATACGGGGCCTGGGCGGATGATGATCTCACCACCGGACAGGCGAGAACACTGAATATTGGTGCTCCCCTTCTCGTCTATTATCCCGAATGGGCTGTGCAGTTTTCCCGGCCGGAGTTTTCCCCGGACGATGTGGCAGATGCCGCTGGGGTGTCCAGAATGCGCCCCGGGGTGGTGACCCACCTGGTCACGCCCGCGGGAGTTGCCGATGCTTGGGGTATTGACCTGCAGGACACTCGACTCCTCACAACTTTCGACACAGAGGAGGGATTTCTGCCCGAATCCGGGGCGAACGAGGTGGCGATAAGCTCTGCCCTCGCAGCGGATGGCAATTTGACTGTGGGGGATGAGATTCTCCTATCACATACAGATACTGATTCGGCACAACAGCGATCGCGGGTCTTTACCGTGTCAGGAGTAATATCGGTCGATGATGCGTGGTCACGCCTCGTTCTCGGCGGAGACGATCAGCTGGCCGAGCTGGCCCAACTGCCGCGCTTCAACGCCGCCTGGGTCTGGACAGAGCGCACGAGGAGAGGTCGTCAGGTCATGGATGCGCCACCAGCGGAGGTGGTCACCGCGGAGCTCCCCCGCGTGCGGGCACCCGCGTATCCATATGAGGTGTCGCCACTCGCAGAAAAAGAGGGTGTCAACAATCCGCAGATGCAGACATTTGGCGGTGTTCCCTCGCCCTTTCTCAACCGGGTAACTCCCGTGGTCTGGCATTCGGATGCGGTGCGGGATCAGGTGGCGGCCATGGGAAGGACCGGGGTTGCTTCGGTGAGCGGGCTGGTGACCTTGATGTTCTTGATGGTGGCGCTGGCGCTGACTCTCACAGTGCTGATTGTGGTGCTGGACCGGCAGCGGATTATCGGAACATACGCGGTTTTGGGGATGAGTTCGGAGGACATAGGCCGGATGTTCCGGTCGCAGCTGATCATCGACGCGGCGGCTGGTACGGTGACCGGGTTCCTCCTGTTCGTTGTCATTGCGCTGGTGCGGGGCCTGGGCACGGCAATCCCTGCACTGACCATAATATTGTGGTTGCTCTTCCAGGTGGTGCTGGTGTGCTGGGGTGGACGGGTGGCCTGGGTTCTAAGCGGCGACCGTGACCTGCGTTCGCACCTGCGGGGCGACAGCAACTTCGATTGGTGGAAGCTGATAGACATATTTCCCCGGCCGGTGGGTCCGGAGGAGAGGAGGTCGGAAGGTCAGTGACGAAGGACAAATCCACGGATTTCGTACTACAGGCGTGCGATGTTTCGAAACATTACAGGACCACGGCGGGTGAGGTCCGGGCGGTAAAGGAGGTCAACCTCCGCATCCGCGAGGGGGAATTTGTCGCCATCATGGGTCCCTCGGGGTCGGGAAAGACCACACTCCTCTCCATGTTGGGTGCGCTCGAGTCGCCGACGGAGGGCGAGGTACTGCTGCAGGGCCGCGATCTGGGCCGTCTTCGCTCCCGGGAGCTGGCAATGCTGCGAAGGTTTCAGCTCGGGTTCATATTTCAGAGCTTCTACCTGGTGGACCACCTGACGGCTTTTGAGAACATCCGCTTTCCGCTCGGTTTCAATGTGAAGATGGAACCGGGGGAGAGAGATGATCGGGCCGTCCGGTTGCTGGGAATGGTCGGGCTTGCTGATCGCTCTGATCACTTTCCTCGCCAGCTTTCAGGAGGAGAACAGCAGAGAGTGGCCATCGCCCGGGCAATGGCCAACGAACCGGCCGTGATCCTGGCGGATGAGCCAACAGGTAACCTGGATCAGCGATCCGGGAACGAGATTATGGACGCGTTGGAGGATCTCAACCAACGCCTGAAGCAGACTCTCGTGGTGGTGACACACGATGAGCAGGTTGCACGGCGGGCCCGGCGACTGGTGCTCCTGGAGGACGGGCAGGTGATGGAGGACCGTGACCTGGTGACCGATGCGGCGGATATGAATATGGAGAGGTGAGGGTTATGCTGTGGCAGCTGGCTGTGAGGAATGTGCGGCGGAACTGGAGCCAGACCCTGCTGGGGTTGATCGGCGTGGCAATTGCCGCAGGGGTTATGACTGCCTCGCTGTCACTGGGTGCCGGCTACCCCGAGGTCTCGCACGTCGAACACCGCTCCTTGACCGGCGCGGACATCCTCATCTACCCGGGGCGCCTTGGCGTCGGTGTTCATGATGCCGCCGAAGGCGCCGGGGAACAGTGGCGTTGGTCCATGAGGCGCGGTGAGGTATTGAGTGACCTGTCCTTTTTTCAGCCCGACCTGTATGAAGACGGATATATTCACCCGCCCGACGACAGTGCCTATTTTGATGCTGAAGCACTTCCCGAGCCGCTGCTGCCGGAAATGCGCCCCGCCGAAGTTGCCGATGTGCACCCGCTGTTGAAACTGCCGGGGCGGGTGGTCATGGATACCCCATCGGGAACGAAAGTGCACCCGGCACCACTGCGCGCCCGGGATGTGCAGATTGATCACGAGAGACGCGACGTGACACCGTACGTATACCGGGGTAGGTGGCTGGACGCGGATGATGCGGGATAATATGTGGCGCTCATGCAGGGCCCCCGCGGAAGCGGAGTGCCGGCAGAGGGGACCAGGCCGCAGTACCCGGTGCCGGGTCTGCATGATTCAGTCACCGTACAGGTCCCGTCCCTGGCGGGGTATGCCGACGGGCACCCGGTGTGGAACTGGGACGATGCCCGGTCGATAAAGCTGCAGGTAATCGGTCTATTTTCTTTCCGCGTGGGAGAGAAGCCATACATCGACGAGGAGACGGGAAGCTACGTACGTGATTCCGAAGGTAAGATGGAAATGGTCCCAAAGTATCTGGAGACAGAAGACATATTCATCCCGGAGGAGACCTGGTGGGCGATCTGGGAAGAGATTGCTCCAGAGGGGACATCTCCCCGGGCGTACCAGTTCAATGTGGTGCTGCATGACATGGCGCGGGCGGAGCAGGTGGCCGAAGATCTGGCGGGCGGCCTGCCCGGCTCGACGGTGCGGAGTGTGCCTGAGCAGGTGATGATTGGACAGCGGGCGAGGGGGCAAGCCGGGGTGCCCGCCGACATGTCGACGGTGCTTCTGATCGCGATGTTTCTGGTGGCCGGCCTGCTGCTGGTTGCCAATATGTACGTTCTGATCATGCAGAGGCGCAAGGAAATGGCGATCCTCAAGGCTGTCGGCATGTCGGGCATACAGGTCATGGGACTCATCCTGGTCGAGGTGCTCTTCATTGGCCTGGCGGGAGCCCTGCTCGGCTTTACTGCCGTCCGGCTGGTCGTGACTGGGGTGCTGTTGGTCTCGGAAGTCACCGCGGCAGAGATAGGGCTCCTCACCCTTCAGACCGGGGCGCTCGTGGTGGGGTCATCCACGTTGATGGCCGCCCTCTTTGGAGTGCTCCCGGCGTATCTTGCCATGAAGCAGACCACGATGGAGGTGCTGCGTGATGCCTGATTCTGAAGTCATTCTGCGCGCGGATGAGATTACCAAGATTTACCTGGTGGGGGCCGGGGTGAAGGCAGTGGATCACCTGTCCATGGAAGTTGGCCGCGGTGAATTCAAGCTGGTAACCGGGCCCTCCGGGTGTGGCAAGAGCACACTGCTCGGCCTCCTAGGTGGGTTGGACCGCCCCACGTACGGGGAGATATACCTGAGGGATCAGAGTTACAGTGAGCTGAGTGAAAACGGGCTCGCCCGGCTCCGCCGCACGGAGGTGGGATTTGTGTTTCAGTTTTTCAATCTCCTCAATGATCTGACCGCCCGCGAGAATGTCGAGCTGCCCATGCGCCTGGTTGGCGTGCAGATGGCCGAGGCCGGCGACCGGTGCGCTGACCTTCTGTCCTCTGTTGGGCTGGCCGAACGTATGAATCACTACCCGCACGAGATGTCGGGGGGAGAACAGCAGAGAGTTGCCATCGCGCGGGCTCTGGCCAACGATCCTGCTGTCGTGCTGGCCGATGAACCGACGGGGAATCTTGACAGCAAGAACTCCGCTGATGTAATGGATCTTTTCCGGCGATTGAATGAGGAGAGGGACCAGACTTTCGTGGTTGTATCGCACGATGAGGCGGCGCATGACTATGCTTCCGAGATCGTGCACATGCAGGACGGGGCCATTTGCAGGGTGGAGGTGTGACCATGCAGCACCGGCGCCGGGAACCCGAACCGCAGGAGCGGGAGCACAGCCGGACTTCTTTGGAGCTGCTGGCTCAGCCGCTGGTACGGCTGTGGCGCAATTTGAACCGTCGAACCGTGCGATTTGCGGGGGAGACGTGGAAGCTGATGTTCCCGTACTCGTCGCGCAGCATCCGCCGGCGCAAGTGGCGCGCCGCCATTTTGGCGCTGTGCGTGGCTCTTTCGATTGTGGTGTTCAGCCTCTTTGAGGCCCACTTCACCGCGACCCACGCGCGGTTCAGCGGTCGGGTGCAACCTCTGCCTCTCGAGGCCGATCTGGTCGCAACCCGCGATGATGCCTGGTCTCCGGCTGATGTGAACCGGCTGAACTTCATGCCGGATGTGACTGCCCTGGATGTGGGAACCGCAGTCGAGGTATACAGTCCGGTAGGATTTGTGGGACTTGCCGCACTGGACAGGGGGTCATTTGCCCCACGGGATGGAGAGGGTGGCGTAAAGCCGGACGCCGGACTGGCGGGCGATATCTCCCTGACCAACGGGGATCTGCCGGACCGGCCGGACCAGATCCTGGTTCCAGCCCAGCTGGCTGCAGCGGTGAGATTGAACGTGGGTGACAGATTCGGCGTCGAGTACCGTGACTCCAGTGGTGACCTGCACCCGGTGGTCTACGAAATATGCGGCCTGCACCGCACGAAGGATCCGCACCTGGACCAGCTGCTCACTGTCCTGCCGCGGGGATCAGAGGAGTCGCCCATTCCCGCATTTGACGGCGTGTATGGTGATTACCGCCATCCCGGCGGAAACCTGGTATTGATGCGAAGCGGTGTACCCGATCGATTGCGCGGCGATCTGGACAGGGCCCTGCCAGGGGCGGATTTGCTGACGAGGACGAGGGGGCGTGAGATGACCGGCACACTGCTGAGAGATGTCTTCTCCTCCGGGCGGTTTCTGATTTTCCTGGCTCTCGTGTTTTCATCGCTGGGGGTTTTGAACGCGCTGCTCCTCACGTTTCTGGAGCGTCAACGGGAGCTGGGTATCTTCAAGGCGCTGGGCACTCTTAATGATGAGGTCCGGATCATGCTGTGGCAGGAGGGTTTTCTCACTGCAATGGTTGGAATCGCGGCCGGAGTAGGTATGACGCAGGTGCTGGTGTGGCTTCTGAATGCGTATACTGCTTCTTCCTATGTGCTGGCACCGGCATCACTGGCGATCGCAGTGGGAGCTGCACTGATCGTGTTTTACGCCGGGGCCATCCTGCCCGGGCTCATGGCGCGGAACATGACGGTAGAAGACCTCCTGAGGAGGCGAAATATTCTGTGATGGGGATGGGAGGTTACTGAGATGGCAGAGACGGAAGGCAGTGCCTACGGATCCATACTGGCGGTCGATGTCGGCAGCACTATGACCAAGCTTATAATGATTGAGCGTCGTGCAGATGAGTACCGGGTCTCGGGTCGGTCGGAGGCCAAGACCACGGTTGAGGCCCCGCACGAGGATGTAATGGTCGGCCTGCGGGCCTCCGTGCGGCGCATGGAGGACCTGACGTCGCATAAGCTGCTCGATGGAGACAATCTCATCATTCCCCGGCGAACGGATGGTTCCGGGGTGGATGCTATGGTGGCAACGAGCAGCGCCGGTGGCGGGTTACAGATGATGTGTGTGGGTCTGATGCGCGCGTTGACGGCGGAGAGCGCCGAGCGCGCCGCCCTCGGTGCGGGGGCTATAGTTATGGATGTGGTGGCGGCTGATGACTCGCGAACTGTGGTGGAACGGGTGCATCTTCTGAGAAACCAGCGCCCGGACATGATCCTGGTGGCCGGGGGAACGGACGAGGGGAATGTATCTCACGTTGCCGCAATGGCCGAGTATGTGGGATCTGCGAAATCCAAGCCACGACTCGGTGAGCAATATCAGATGCCGGTGATATACGCAGGCAACACCAAAGCGCGCGATGTTGTCGCACACATGATCGGCGACGAGATGGACTTGCACGTGGTCAATAACATCCGACCGACCCTGGAGGAGGAGGTCCTGGAACCGGTCCGGGATAAGATCGGGGAACTGTTCCTCGATCACGTCATGGCGCACGCCCCCGGCTACCGCACGCTGCTGGACTGGTCCGACCGGCGGATCCAGCCCACACCTGCTGCAGTAGGGCAAATGATGCGGCTGATGGCGAAGGACTACGACGTCAATGTGGTGGGTCTGGATATAGGCGGGGCCACCACAGATGTATTCAGCGTTATGGGAGGAGTTTTCAACCGGTCGGTCAGTGCAAACCTGGGAATGAGCTACAGTATAGCGAATGTATTCAATGAGTGCCCAAAAGGGAACATTGACCGTTGGCTGCCCATTGATATCGAGGAGAGGGACTTGCGGAACTGGGTGTACAATAAGGCCATCCGGCCCACCACCCTGCCGATTACCCTGCCGGACCTTCTGATTGAACAGGCGATTGGGAGGGAGGCGCTCCGCTTAGCCTTCGAGGAGCACCGGGAGTTGGCGGTCGGGCTCAAGGGGATTGAGATGGATCGGACATTCGACCATGCCCTGGACCAGACTCCCAGCGGCGAGGCCCTGGTGAACCTGAATGAGATCGACGTGGTCATAGGCAGTGGTGGCCTGCTGTCGCACGCCCCGCGCCGGTCGCAGGCGTTAGCCATGATGCTGGATTCCCTGCAGCCTGAGGGCCTGGTGCGCCTTTACGTTGACAACATGTTTATGATCCCGCATATCGGGGCAGTGGCCGAAATTGCCCCGGAAGCGGCGCGCGAGATTTTCCTGCGCGACTGCCTCGTGCCGCTGGGTACGGTGATCGCGCCGGGAGGTACAGGTCGAACCGGTACTCCAATGGCGGAGATGAAAATGGTGCGGGAAAATGGGGAAGAGATCTCTACCGTTATCCGGGTCGGCGACCTGGAGGTTGTTTCCCTCGCCGGGGACGAGACCGCCGAGGTGCAGCTGCACCCCAGGGGATCTTTCGATATGGGAGACGGCCCCGGCGTTCGTGTCCGGGCCCAGATACGCGGGGGAGAAGTCGGGCTCATAATCGACGGGCGGGGACGACCGCTCCGCTTCCCCAGAAATGAACGCAGGAGAAGAGAGAGCGTGATGACGTGGCTCGAGCGTCTGGACGCGTATCCAGCTGATCTCATGCATGAATATGCTGTGCTGCACGGAGAGGAGGATAAGTGATGGCCCTGCAGGAGTACTCTATTGTTCGGCTGGAGTTGGTGCGTCGAGAGCGGCGGCTGCCGTTACCGGGTGAGGTCCTGGTCGAAAAGGGTGAACAGGTGGAACCTGACATCATTGTTGCCCAAACCGAGTACATTCCAGGTGACCCTTATGTCGTGGACCTGCGCTCGGACATGGGTTTGAAGAGGTTTGACCTGGATCAAATGAGAGAATCTATAGAGGTGGAGCCCGGGCAGCGAGTGGCCAAAGGGCAGAGACTGGCCAACCTGAGCACCGGGCTGTTCAGCAGGTCCAGGACGGCGGAATCTCCCGTGGACGGCGTGGTTGAGTACGTATCGGCGGTGCACGCCCGAATCCTGATACGTGAGGAGCCACAGTCCGCCGAGCCAGTGGTGGTCGTAAATGTTGCCCGTCACCTGGATGTGTGGCCGGCCATGGTCCGAATGTACCTGCGTTACCGGGAGGGGCAGAAGGTGGAGCAGGGAGCCATCCTGGCGGCAAGTCCCGGTTCGGGCGGCATGGATTATGCCTACGCCCCGGCCACCGGGACCATAGAGCGGGTGGACGTACACAACGGCCTGGTGTACATCGTGCGGCCACAGCAGGTGACTCGCGTCACGGCGTATATTTCGGGTGAGGTTGTCGAGATCATTCCAGATGAAGGAGTAGTGGTGCAGGGACAGGGACTGGTCATAAATGGGGTTTTCGGGCTCGGCCGCGAGAACTACGGCGAGCTTTTAATCCTGGGCGAAGCTGGAGAGAGAGTATCTGCGGATAACCTGGGCGATGAAGTCGCCGGGCGAATCGTGGCCGTTCCGGGTCCCGTCGACGCAGATGTTTTCCTCCGGGCAGAAGAACTGGGTGCGCGGGGGCTCATAGTGGGCGGGGCGGACGAAATGGACCTGGTAGAGTATCTGGGTGAAGAGGTCGTCTCCGGAATCACTGGTGATGAGCCAATTGATATGACGGTCATCCTGACAGAGGGTTTTGGCCGCGTCCTGATGTCTCCCGAGGTTTTTGAGGTCCTGCGGAACAATGAGGGAAGCCTGGTATCGGTGAACGGGCGCACGCAGGTCCGGGCAGGCGCGCAGAGGCCGGAGATCGTTATCCCAGCTTCCGCGGAAGATGGCAGGGATGTGCGGGCAGGAGTTGGCGCAGAGGAGGCAGACCCGCAGCCGGGCCAGCTGGTGCGAATCATCACAACGCCGCACTTTGGGGCCTTCGGTGAGATAGTGGAAGTGTTCCCAACAGGCAAGAGGTATGAGACGGAGGCGGAGCTGCCGTCGGTTCGTGTTCGCCTGCGTGATGGGAAAGATACGGTTATTCCGATCATGAATGTGGAGTTCTTTTCTGGTCCGGTGCCGTAGGGACGGATGGGAAGTGAAGGTAATCTTTTTATTCCCGGACCCCGAGAGGAGGTGAAGCATGTCGCGGGTGCATCGATTCACCCTGCTTGCAGCCATCTTATTGATGATTGGCCAGATGGGCGCCTGGGTTCTCGATGCCGTGGCTCCCGGTTTTCCCCACTTCGTCCGCTTTCTGTTGTTCTTTGCCGTACTGAAGCTGGCGGGGGATGCGGCGTATTTCATCTTGTGGCCGCACCGGCGGGAATGGGCTTATTTGAGCCTGTATTTCTGGGATGATTTCTTCACCTATGCCCGGTTTGCCTTTCCCATCTCCGTGGCGCAGCGCCTTATGGAAACACAGATGTTTCCGCCGTGGGTATATGATGCTCCCCCACAGACTCTCTTGCACCACCTGATTGCCGGACCCTACGCGGCCATTGCCATGTACCTTATCAACCGATGGATGCGAGAAGAGGCGGCGGAGACGGCCTATCGCCAGGCGAGAAACTTCCTGCATCTGCCCTGAAGCCCCCAGATTCCCGGGGTGTGTGCACTCCGATGCGGCGAACCGGTCCGGTCCACACGCGCCAGCAGCAAATCATTATTTGATCGGCATAATAACGGCGCTTGCTGTAGAGAGACAGAGACCATCGAATAAATTGCCATAAGAGGGCATAATATCCGCAAAATCCGGGCACATATAGATTTGACGCTTTGCCCGGGTCAGCTTAACATTGAACATGGTATTAGCACTCGTCTCAGGTGAGTGCTAACAATCTACACAGAATCCACTCTCACGTAAAAGGAGGGAATCGCAAGTGAAGGTTAAACCGCTGGGTGATCGTGTGGTAGTGCAGGTGGTGGAAGAGGAAGAGGTGACCGAAAGCGGTATCGTACTTCCCGACACCGCCAAGGATAAGCCGCAGCAGGGGGAAATCTTGGCCGTGGGCACGGGCAAGATGCTGGACAATGGCGAGCGAGTACCCCTGGAGGTTGACGAGGGGGATGTCATCATCTTCTCCAAGTTTGCCGGAACCGAAGTGACGCTGGAGGGTAAAGAAGTGTTGATTCTCAATGAGCGTGACATCCTCGCGAAGGTGAACGGTTGAGCGAAAGGATCGGCCATCTGTTTTGAGAGGGAGGTATACATAAATGGCCAAGCGAATTATTTTCAACGAAGACGCACGCCGGGCATTGCAGAGCGGTGTGGACCGTATGGCGAGGACCGTAACCAACACCCTCGGTCCGAAGGGCCGCAATGTGGTGCTGGAGAAGAAGTTTGGTTCTCCGACAGTTACCAATGACGGGGTGACCATAGCGCGGGAAATCGACCTGAAGGACCCGTATGAGAACATGGGTGCCCAGCTGCTGAAAGAAGTCGCCACAAAGACCAACGATGTTGCAGGTGATGGAACCACCAGCGCCATCCTGTTGGCGCAGCAGATGGTGGGCGAGGGTATGCGCAATGTGGTCGCCGGCGCCAATCCAATGATACTGCGGCACGGTATTCAGAAGGCCGTGGATAAGGCTGTCGAGGCCATCCGTGAGATGAGCACCCCGGTCGACGAGCGCGAGGCCATCGCGCAGGTCGCCGCTATTTCCGCCAATGACAAGGAAATCGGAGAGCTCATCGCCGAGGCAATGGAGAAAGTAGGAAAAGACGGTGTAATAACCGTCGAGGAATCCCGAACCATGGATACATCCCTCGACGTGGTTGAGGGGATGCAGTTCGACCGCGGTTACATGTCCCCTTATATGGTGACTGATACGGAGCACATGGAGGCGGTGCTGGAGGAGCCGTACATCCTCATCACCGACCAGAAGATCAGCAACGTCAATGAGTTCCTCCCGGTCCTCGAAAAAGCGGTGAATATGGGCAAGCCGTTCCTGATAATGGCGGAGGATATCGAGGGCGAGGCTCTGGCCACTGTGGTGGTGAACAAGATCCGCGGTACTCTGCAGGCCGCCTCTGTCAAGGCGCCCGGCTTCGGTGACCGGCGTAAGGCTATGTTGGAGGACATCGCGATTCTGACGGGCGGTCAGGTGATCAGCGAGGATCTTGGCCTCAAGCTGGAGAATGTGACGCAGGACATGTTCGGTCAGGCCGGACGTGTGACCATAACCAAGGACGATACCACGATCGTCGAGGGTCAGGGCGACCCGAGCAAGATCCGGGATCGCATCGAGATCATCAAGCGCCAGATAGAGGAGAGCACCAGTGACTTCGACCAGGAGAAGCTGGAAGAGCGCCTCGCCAAGCTGGCCGGTGGCGTGGCCGTCATCAATGTCGGCGCTGCGACTGAGACAGAGCTGAAAGAGAAGAAACTGCGCATCGAGGACGCCCTCAACGCTACGCGCGCGGCGGTGGAAGAAGGAATCGTTGCCGGCGGTGGTGTAGCTTATCTGCGGGCTGCCCAGCTCATGGACGAGGTAGAGACCGAGTTTGATGATGAGATCACCGGTGTGGAACTGGTCAAGAAGGCTCTTGCAGCACCGGTTCGCCGCATTGCCAACAATGCGGGAGTCGAGGGTTCGGTCATCGTGGAGCACGTCAAGGATAAGGACCGCGATGTGGGTTTTGACGTTCTGACGATGGACTACGCGAACATGTTTGATTCCGGCATCGTTGATCCGGCCAAGGTGGTGCGTTCTGCATTGCAGAACGCGGCGAGTATCGCCGCCATGGTTCTCAGCACCGAGACCCTGGTCGGGGAGATCCCAGATGATGGCGATGATGACGACGATATGGGCGGTATGGGCGGTATGG
>PWGR01000016.1 GCA_003554565.1 Clostridia bacterium | reverse complement strand
CCGGTCCTCTGGACACTGCCCGGGGCCGTGGTCTCCAGCTGCCCTCCGAGTGCAAAGAAGGCTCCCGACAGGCCGAGTGAGAGGCCCGCGGGGATGAGCAACACCACGGAAAAGTGCACTATTTCCGACAAGAACGGGAATATACCCAGTCCCAGCAGGTACGCAGAGCCGACACCTATTTCTATCACGGAAATGGTGCGCCCGCGACTTCGCTTATCAGATATACTGGTGGCAACGCTCACGCATGCCACCCCGGACAGGGCGGCTCCTATGCCCATGATGCCGCGCGTGACCAGCGCTGCTGTGTAGCCTGGGGCAACAGCGAACAGCAGCCCGGCCAGGCCGAGGAGCCCGGACCCGGCAGCGAGAACTCTTCCGCCGGGATATCGGTTGATGGCAATTCCAGCCGGCAGCTGCATGACTATCAGGGTGATGAAAAGGACAGAAAACAGCGTCCCTACGCCCGCGTAGCTGGCATCGAACCGTGCAATGAGCTGCAGAAAGAATGGCACCAGCCCGACACGCAGCCATTGATCTGACAGCCTGGACAGAAACAGCAGAACGAGGATTGCGCTGTATGGTTTGCGCGAAAAGATCATCTGAACCCTCCGCTTTACCGTCGGTCGCCGGATGCGGACCGGCAGGATGCTTGCAGGAGAATGTCCCAGGGCGCGGGACCGTAGCTGCAACGCCCGCGGCAATCTCCAGTGGGCCAGGATTTGCAGCCTCTTTTTTCGTCGGCTCAGGCGGGCGGCAATAGAGCCCCATCCCTGTAGCCTCAGCTGACCCTTGTAGAGACTAACAGTCGCTTCCGTTGTTTACAATCAAATCCGGGTGATGATTCCGGGGAGCGAAGGGTCAGTCACGCGGAACTACCTGCGTTTCGCACCGGGGAAGCCTGTACCTGGAGCAGGTGCGAAGTGGGGCGCACCCGGAGAAGGTATCTCCGGGTGCATACATTATTCACAGCTCAGACCGCCTCTTTTCGATCCACCGCATTTCTCTCTCCCGCTCTTCGGCATGTTCGGCCGGCGGCCGTTGCGAGAAAACCCATTCCAGTGTCCGCTGCATCCAGCTCCGATAGGGGGACGAACGGAACCCGAGGTCGCGTTGCGCGCGGCGCAGGTCCAGGACTTTGGGGCGGGGGAGGGGAACTGCGTAGTCGTCTCCGACGGCCTCCCTCAGCTCCTCAGCGTCGCATTCGACCAGCTCCGGAGGCTCAGCGTTGAGGCAGTCGGCGATCACGCCCAGATACCGCTCCAGGGATAAAATCTCCTCCTGGGCCACGTTATAGGTGCGGTCCCGGGCGCGCGAATTGTCTATTGATGCGGCGACGGCCTCCGCCAGGTCGTCGCGGAAAACCTTCTGAAACACCCGCCCCCGGCCGGAACGGGGGAGCAGGAATCCTCCGCCATCCCTTATGCGGCGGGCGAAAAATTCGGTTCGCCCGGTGGGATCCCATGGCCCTTCCACCTGGGGTGGACGGAATATGGTGAAGGGGATCTGCATTTTCTCACAGCTTTGTACTGCAGCACATTCTGCCTCCAGCTTACCCCGGCGGTACGGTGACTCTTCCTCCCCGGCCTCTTTCTGCAACCACTGGGGATCCGTGGGAATAGACCCTTCGTGCAGCGGTTTCATGCTGTCAGTCCAATCAGCGATAGCCCTGCGGTCGCCACCCATCAAGTGCTCGAGCACCGCCACCTGCCCCGGGCCGTGATACACCGCGCCGGAGCTCATCATGATGTACTGTTTCGCCCGCACCGACTTCAGGAGCGTTCTAACGTGTTCTCCGTTCATCGCCACGTTATCAAAAACGGCGTCAAAACTCCGCCGCTGCAGTCCGGCCTGCAGTGCCTGTGGGTCGTTCCGGTCGGCAGGTACGTGCTCCACTGTACCATCCGGCCAGGGGAGCGGTGTGTGGCCCCGCGACAGGATCGTGACGGAATTTTCCGCCTCCAGCATCAGATCCACAAATCGCCTCCCGAAGAACTGCGTACCGCCGATCACCAGGATCTTCATGCCTCTTCCCCTCCCACTGTCATTCCGGTTTGCCGCTGTCGCCGCATCATACCACGAAATTGATGAGGTTTTCGGGTACGACAATGACCTTGCGGATCCCGTCCGCAATATATCTCTGCACTCGTTCGTCTTCCTCGGCGATCTTCTGGATTTCTTCTTCTGAGGCGTCGCTGGGGACATTTATGGTGCTTCTCACTTTACCGTTTACCTGCACAGCCATTTCGATCTCCGGCCGAACCAGGTGTTCCTCCTGGCATTGTGGCCACTCGGCATCGAAGACTGAGTAGGGATGACCCAAGCGCTGCCACATCTCTTCGGCGAAGTGTGGGGCAAACGGGGCCATGAGCAGTATCAGATCCCGGGTGGCGTCCTCCAACAGGGAAAGATCTGCGTTGTCGTCATCCACCTCAGAATCGTATCTGTACAGTGCGTTGGCCAGTTCCATCATTCTGGCAATGCACGTGTTGAAGTGAAGGATCTCGGCGTCCTCTGTGACCTTCCTGATGCTGTAGTGTCTCTGATACTGCAGCTGCACAGCATGATCCCCGGCAGCACCGGTCTCCCCGGTGAGATTCTCCCGGCGCAGCTCGTCGAGCCGGTCGATCCAGCGCTCCACCCGGTCCAGGAAACGGGAGGTTGCCCGGATCCCCTCATCTTCCCAGGCCCCGCCCTCAGTATACTTGAAGCCGAAGGCGAGATAGAGGCGCAGGACGTCAGATCCATGTTGTTCGATGTATTCGTCGGGCGAGACCACATTGCCGCGCGATTTACTCATGCGTCGCCCGTCCGGGCCGAGGATTATCCCCTGATGGGTGAGCGAGGTGAATGGTTCCTCGAAGTCCACGTAACCCAGATCGTACAGCACCAGGGTGATGAAGCGGGCATAGAGCAGATGCATCGTGGCATGTTCCGGCCCCACCACGTATTTGTCCACCGGAAGCATCCTATTTATGAATCCCGAATCGAAGGGCTGCTCATCGTTACGGTTGTCCGGATACCGCAGGAAGTACCAGGAGGAATCGACGAATGTGTCCAGCGTATTGGCATCACGGCGTGCCGGCTCCCCACAGCTGGGGCACGGCGCATCGATAAACTCCGCAGAGCTGGCCAACGGCGCCTTGCCCTTCGGCGTGAAATCGACGTCGTAAGGAAGCCGCACCGGCAGGTCTTCCTCCGGTACGGGCACTGTTCCGCACCCTTCGCAGTGAATGACCGGAACCGGCGGCCCCCAGTAGCGCTGGCGCGAGACCAGCCAGTCGCGCAGGCGGTATGAGACAGTCTCATCACCCAGGTCAAGATCCCGGAGCTGTCCGGTGATGGCCCTGCGGGCGCCGGCCGAGTCCATTCCGTCAAAACGATCGCTGTTGACCAGAACGCCATCCCCGGTGAAGGGAAGTGCATCATCCGTATCCGGATCTTCTGCGGCGATAACACGCGGGACAGGCAGATCATACTTTTTGGCAAACTCGTAGTCGCGTTCGTCGTGTCCGGGGACGGCCATTATTGCGCCGCTGCCGTAACTCATCAGGACATAGTCGGCAATCCAGACCGGCAGCGCCTCCCCGGTCAACGGGTGGCGCGCGTAGCCCCCGGTGAAGACCCCCGTCTTCTCCCGCTCGGTGGAGAGACGGTCCACCTCGCGGGCAGCGGCGGACTGCTCCCGGTACGCCTGCACATCGTCTGCATGTTCATCGGTAGTGAGCCGGCCCACTGCTGGATGCTCAGGGGCCAGGACGAGGTAAGTTGCCCCAAAGAGCGTGTCTGCCCGCGTGGTGAAGGCATCGATCACCTCATCTGAGCCCGCCACCCTGAACCGGATCATCGTTCCTTCTGATCGGCCGATCCAGTTGGTCTGCAGCACCTTGGTTCGCTCGGGCCAGTCCAGGTCGTCCAGTCCCTCGAGCAGGCGGTCAGCGTACTCAGTGATGCGCAAAAACCACTGAGTCATATTGCGGTGTGAGACGTCACCATCGCATCGCTCACACCGGCCGTCAACCACCTGTTCATTAGCCAGAACCGTCATGCAGTTGGGACACCAGTTCACCGGGGCTTCAGCCCGGTAGGCCAGACCGGCCCGGTACATCTGGAGAAACAGCCACTGCGTCCACTTGTAGTAGGAAGGATCGCACGTGACCACCTCATAGTCCCAGTCGAACATGGCACCCATCTCCCGCAGCTGGTATCGCATTGTTTCGATGTTCTTCATGGTGGATTCCTTTGGATGAATGCCGGTCTGTATCGCGTAATTCTCCGCGGGGAGCCCGAAGGCGTCGAAGCCCATGGGTTCGAAGACTTCGTACCCCTGCAGGCGCTTCATCCTTGCCCAGCTGTCTGCCAGGCCAAAGTTGTACCAGTGTCCGATGTGCAGGTTGGATCCAGATGGATAGGAAAATGCCGACAGGCAGTAGAGCTTCTCATCCACCCGCTCGGGCCGGAACTGGTACAGGCCGGTATCCTCCCAGCGGGTCTGCCATTTCCTGTCAGTATCGCGGCTGTAGCCTCTAGTCACGGAACATACCTCCTCATAGTCCAGCTGAATCAGTGGCGCAACAGCTGCCCCGACACAGAAAAACCCCCCGCCATAGAGACGGAGGGTCCAAATCCGCGGTACCACTCTAATTGGGCGCGCGTGCGCCCCGCTCTCGCCGGTAACGGCGGCACCGGGAGGAACTACTGCGTGCTCCGGGTTCGCCCCTCCAGCTCGGGAGTGAGTTCGGGCGGCGGCTCGTACCCCGTCGCAGCCTGCCCGGGGCTCTCTGTGACGACCCACACCCTACTGATCTCCGTCATTGCTCCGTTTTTCCCTTGATTGGCCAAATTCTACTACATGCGGTCCAATGGCGCAAGACGTAATCCCAACTGCCGGGGCCGTTGGACTATGCTATGCACCGATGAGTGTCTCCGCGACTCGTACACCTGCTGCGAAGGCACGGCGATTGACCTCCCGCGCTTTTTCGGGTACGCGATCCAGCACGGCTTCCTGCCAGATGTCTGCTGATACTTCGGTGAAGTGGGATAATGCACCGACCAGTACCGTGTTTGCTACCCGGGGATTTCCCGTGCGCCGGGCAATACTCATGGCATCCACCGGCAGAGCGATCCGGCAGCGTGTCTCGAGTTGCCTGCCTATATCCGCAGGATATTCGCTTTCGCCTGCGGCCATAGCTACCGTCGGGATTCTCTGGGTACTGTACAGTACCGCACCGTCAGGCCGCACAAAATGGGCATAACGCAGCGCCTCCATGAGCTCAAAAGACAGAACGACGTCAGCCTGTCCAAAAGAGATAAGGGGAGAACTCACGCGCTCCCGGTCCCGGCGGACGTGACTCTCGACTGAGCCCCCCCGCTGGGCCATCCCGTGTACCTCCGATTTCTTCACATCGTACCCGGAGGCGATGAACACATTGGCTATAATATCGGTGGCCAGGAGAATACCCTGCCCTCCCACACCCACGACCACGATATCGTTCACCTGCGCCAGCTCTTCTGCAGTCATGAGCTTTCATCCCTTCGCTCTATGGCATCGAAATCACAGACCTGTGCGCACATCCCGCAGTGAGTGCAGAGAACCGTATCGATCTGCACAGTTCCCGCATCGGTACGCGAAAGGGCCGGGCATCCAATGCGCAGGCAGATCCCGCAGCCCGTGCAGTCGTCCCCGACAGAGAATCGATGTCCCGGGAGGGCGCGATCCAGCAGGACACACGGACGCTCGGCAATTATTACCGACGCCGCATTATTCTGTCCGGCCGAGCGCACAGCCTGTTTCACCTCATCCAGATCGTAGGGGTCCACGCGAGCCACATCATCGACTCCCAGGCCGCGCACCAGTTTTTCCAGGTCCGCACGTCGCCCACCTTTTTGCTGTGCGGCGAGACCCGCGCCGGGATGGGCCTGGTGGCCGGTCATGGCCGTGGCATGATTGTCCAGGATGATGGTGGTAACGTGGCCGTCGTTGTACACCACATCGGTCAGCGCCGTCATGCCCGAGTGCATGAATGTGGAATCGCCGATTACGGCCACAGTATCGGGTGCATCATCGCCGAGTGCCTTTTCCATACCCATGGCCTGGCCTATGCTTGCTCCCATACACGTGAGTGTGTCCATGGCGGAAAGCGGCGGCATGACCCCGAGGGAATAGCAACCAATGTCGCCGGTGACGATGAGCCCCAGCTCGCTGAGGACAGCAAACACTCCGCGGTGCGGGCACCCGGGACAGAGCACAGGTGGCCGAACGGGCACTTCTACTTCGTCGGGCCCGTCAGGGTGTTGGGTCTGGATCGGCTCCCCCAGACCCGTCCGCACCAGGGACGGACTGAGCTCGCCGGTTATGGGGAAGCATTCCTTGCCGTTTACCTGTATGCCGGCAGCGCGAATCTCTGTTTCCCAGAAGGGGTCCAGTTCCTCCACCACGAAGAGCTCATCAACTGCATCAGCAAACTCGCGTATCATTTTCATCGGCAGGGGGTAGCTCAATCCCAGCTTGAGCACGCTGGCCTCCGGCCGCACCTCGCGCACATACTGGTAGGCGATGCCGCCGGTGATGATTCCCACGGAACGGTCGTTACCCCACTCAATTCGATTCAGGTAATCCGCTTCATCGGCAAATTCCTGCAGCGCGCGGAGCCTCTTTTGCACTTTCGGGTGCCGCCCGCGAGCGTTAGCCGGGATCATTACCAGCTTCTGTGGATTTCGTTCGAATCCTCGCCGGGCGCCGGGCCGGGACAGTATCGTCTCCTTTACCAGGGATTTCGAGTGAGATACCCGGGTGGTACAACGCAGAAAGACGGGAGTGTCGAAAGTCTCGGAGATGTCGAGTGACCGTCCCACCATGTCATGTGCCTCCTGGCTGTCACTGGGCTCCAGCATGGGAACGCGGGCGAACTTCGCGTAATTCCGGTTGTCCTGCTCATTTTGCGAGCTGTGCATTCCCGGGTCGTCTGCGGTGACAATGACCAGCCCGCCACGCACCCCCATATAGGTTGCGGTCATCAGCGGGTCGGCGGCCACGTTTACGCCCACGTGCTTCATCGTGGCCATGGCCCGAACCCCGGAGAGCGCCGCACCTATGGCTACCTCCAGTGCCACCTTCTCGTTCGGTGCCCATTCTGCGTAAATGTCCGAATTGTCCCGTGCCGCCACGTTTTCAATGATCTCGGTGCTGGGGGTGCCGGGATAGCCGACCATGACCGAGACAAAGGAGTTTTCCGCACCGGAGGCAATAGCCTCATTTCCAGTCAGCAGTTTCTCTGTCACTGGAGTCCTCCTTTCGCTGCTGCGACGGGCGTCCTGCCACCAGTAACATTCTATCATCCGGACGGCTGCGGTTGCACCGGTAACCGTCCGGAGTGCATTGGGCGGGCAGCTGCACAAGAGGCCCCGTTCGACAGGAATCCCTACCGTCGAGGTAGAAGGCAGAAATGGTGCATCATGGGTAGACTCTGTAACGGGGTTCCGCAAAGTGTGCAGGCGGGCCCGGTAAGGAAGGTGGTCGCAACAATGCCGGAAGAACTGAGTACATCCGGGTCTGGGCCTGCTGGCGATGATCTTCTGGAGGATCTGGGGAAGTACGTAAACCCGGGCCGCTCCCGGATATACCGCCTTATGGGCATGACCAACATTGAATACCGGGGTGAGGGCTCGCGCGTGATTGATGAGCAGGGCAATGAATTCATCGATCTGTGTGCGGGTTACGCGGTGCTGAACATGGGTCACCGACACCCGACGATCATAGAGGCGGTGACCAGACAGCTGGAGAAAATGGGGCTGGCGACGAAGACCATGCTTTCCCGGCCCGAGGTGGACCTGGCCCGTTCGTTGGCCGACATCACCCCCGGGGGTCTGCAGAGATCTTTCTTTTGTGCGAGTGGGGCAGAGGCGGTGGAGGTGGCCCTCAAGGTTGCGCGGATGCACACCGGCAGGAAGAAGATAGTGGCCACAGAGGGCGGATTTCACGGCAAGACGCTCGGCGCCCTGTCGGCCACCAGTAAGGGTACATATCGCGATGCCTTCGGCCCCCTGCTTCCGGGGTTCATTCACGTCCCGTATGATGATCTTGCCGCCCTGCAGGAGGCCGTCGATGAAAATACCGCAGCGGTAATAGTCGAGGTCATCCAGGGAGAATCCGGAGTCGTGATCCCCGGGGATGACTACCTTCCCGGCGTGCGCAGGATCTGTGATGATGCCGGCGCACTTGTCATTTTTGACGAAGTGCAGACGGGGCTGGGCCGGACCGGAGCCAATTTTGCCTGCGAGCATTACGACGTGGTCCCCGACATCATGACACTGGCCAAATCGCTCGGGGGAGGGGTGGTCCCACTTGGTGCCGCCATTGTACTGCCGGAAATATTCGATGTGTTCGACGAAAACCCGTGGATTCATTCATCCACCACCGGGGGAAACCCCGTGGCGGCCAGTGCTGGATATGCGGCACTGCAGGTCCTGCAGGAAGAAAACTTGGCCGAGCAGGCGCGAGAAAAGGGAGATTGGGCGCTGGAGTACCTGAAGAGAGTACAGTATGATTATCCCACAGTGATAAGCGGCGTAAGCGGGAGGGGACTTCTTCTGGGCATGCATTTTGCCGACCCGTCGGGAGGCGTCATGGTCCTCACTGAACTGTTCAACCGGGGGGTTCTGGTGGTGCCCAGCCTCATGAATTGGACGGTGATGCGAATAGCGCCGCCGTTGAATATTCCGGACGAGGATCTGCATGCCGGGCTGAAACGGGTGAGAAAAGTCGTAGAAGAGGTTGCGCCGCAGCTGGAAGAAATGTAGGGAGGTTTGAGGTATGGCCGAGGTAGTGAGCGAAATATCTGTGCAGGCCTCACCGGAGACCTGCTACCGGATTGCCTCCGATATGGAGAAATTCCCGAACTTCATGCCCAATGTGCTGGACATTACGGTGCTGGATAAAGGTGATGACTGGACCATCACCCGGTGGGATGCAAAGTTTCAGGGCAGGCCCATAACCTGGGAGGAACGAGATGATTTTGACGGCGATAACCTGGTAATCAATTATGATCAGACCGAGGGTGATCTCAAGGTTTTCCGCGGATGCTGGACTTTTGAGCCGGAAGAGGGCGGCTGTAGGATCAAATTGACAGTGGACGCCAGCCTGGGTATTCCCATGCTCGAAGCGGCGCTGGATCCGCTGGTCAGGAAAGTAGTACGGGACAACTGCAACAGCATGCTTGAGGGGATCAAGGCCGAGGCAGAGGGTGGCTGAGCTGCATCACCGGGCGGCACCGCGACCCGGGCATATTGCCAGCTGATCCCCAGCATCTCGGTGTATGAGCCTCTCCAGTACCGTCCATGCTACGAACATGAACGACAGAGAAACTATGGACATCCTGTGGGTGCTCCGTCCCCTGCGGGGGGGCATGCGCACCCACGTACGCAAAATCCTCGAACATCTCGATCCGCAGCGGGAGCGCGTCACCGTTGCCGCGCCCATGCCGATGAACGCGGTGCTCGGCGAAATGAGGCCCCGGGCACTTCATCACTGGCACCGCCTGCCCGGTCGCTACCCGCTCTCGCCGCTCAATTTCTGGCGCGGGGCCAGGCGCCTGGGCCAGATGAGCAGTAGTTATGATCTGGTGCACGCGCACGGATTGTGGGCAGGACTGCTGTGGCGGGCTGCCGAGATCCGCACGTCGCTGCGACCCCCGGTACTGCTCACTCTGCATACCCTGGTTCACTCCTCCAGCGCCCGTGCGGGGCTTTCGCTGATCGCCAGGCGGCAGGACCTGCACATCTGTGCGGTGAGCCGGGCGGTACGGGAATCAGCAATCGGGGCCGATGCTCCCATCCACGTCATTCCCAACGGGGCAGAGAGACAGTGTGTGGTGCGAATTCCGGGTTCGGGACCGGCGCGACTGCTGTACGTCGGCCGCTTCGACCGTCGGAAGGGCCTCGACGTCCTTTTGGCCGGGCTCAGGCGACTGCGCGGCGGGCATTGGAATCTCCGGGTGGTGGGAGATGGTCCTCTCCGCAGGAGGTACCGGGGTATAGCCCGCCGCATGGGGCTCGAGGAACAGATTGAGTGGTGCGGCTGGCAGGAAGATGTGACTCCTCATTACCACGCATCCGACCTGCTGGTGTCCCCGTCGCGCAGCGAGGCTTCCGGGCTGGCTGTGGCCGAGGCCATGACCTTCGGCGTTCCCCCGGTGGCCAGTCGGGCGGGCGGACTGGCCGAGCTCGTGGAGCACGGGCGGAGCGGGTGGCTGGTCCCGTCCGATGATCCTGATGCCCTGGCAGGTGCACTGTCCCATCTCCTTCACGATGAAAAAATGAGAAAGAAGCTGGGCCTGGGTGCCCGTCGCCGCAGCCGGGAGCTGCCGTGCTGGGGCCGGGTCACAGCGGAGCTGCAGACCCTGTACGGCGACTTACTCCCGGGCCCACCGGGACGGTGACGGTGGTGATTCGGCGCGTCGCGGCGGTTGCTGCCTCAATTGCCATTTTCGCGGCGCTGTCTGTTTCCCTGTTTCACGCCCATGCATCCTGGGACTTCATAGCCGCCACAATGGAGACAGAAAAGTTCTTCCCCGTGCCTGATGAGCAGGGAGGACGGGCGATACTGATCTTGCTGCCCGGCCTGTCCGAGGTGGCCATGCCCGGCGACCCGCAGCATAATCCATCCATTGGAGCGGTCGCCCTGCTGAACGTGCAGACGGCGGGCGGGCAGGCCTCCAGTGCTGCTGCTGCCACTCTATCTTCCGGCGCGCGCGCCCGGGGCGTCTCCGATCTGCAGCTGGTCGCAGCAGAAGGGTCGTTGAGGGCAGAAACAGCAACAGGCGGCGCAGAGAAGTTTGCCACCTGGTACGGCCGCACTCTGCCGGATGAGGGAGCAGGTCTGATGGACTGGCCCAGACTTGCTGCGAAAAGCGAAAATCTCGCCCATCCGGTCGGGGTGGGATCGCTGGGCGAGGCTTTTCGTTCGGCGGGAGCCCGAACTGCCTATGTGCAGGGGGCGGGTGCGGAGGGTTGCGGCGCGGTGGTGGGAATGGATGCCGGTGGTGTGCTGGATGTATACATGTCCCCACCTGCCAGTACCGCGCCATCCGATCTGATCCCGGGGGGGATACGCACTGACTGGGACGCCGTCGTCGAGACGATCTTCGAGCTGGAGCAGGATATCCGTCTCATAGTTGTTGAGGCCGTAGACCTCTACCTGGTACCCGAGTGGCTTCCGCCGGAGACGGCCGAGCGGGTGCAGGAGAAGGTGTTGGACGATCTGCTGGACGCGGTCGGGCAGCTGGTGAACAGTCCTTTTTCGGAGGTGTTTCTGGTGGACCCGCTTCCCGGACCCGGTGATCTGGGTCTGGCGGCTGTACCCGCGCGTGATCCCGGCGAACTGCTCAGGAGCGCAACCACCCGCCGGGCGGGCGTGGTATCGCTTCCCGATATATCAGCTGCACTGCTTCAGGCCGGGGGGCTGGAGGGATCCATAGGTGCCGGTCGCCCTCTGGCCGCGGTGCGGATGCGGGAAGGCAGTGCGCTGGAAAAAGTGCGGCGTCTGCATACGGCGGTAGAGAACGCACGGTCAGTTCGCGCTCCACTGGCACAGTTCATGGTCGGGCTGGTGGTGTTGGCCGCTGCTCTGATAGTTGTTGGATTGCTGTGGATTCCCCGTGCGTACAACGTCGCTGCGTATACCATGGCTGCGCTGGCCCTGCTGCCGGCGGCCGCGTTTTTGGCCCCGACCCTTTCAGTTTTGTCACCGGGACTCCGCCTTGCAGTATTCTGGCTGGCCCTGGCGGCGTTGGGTGTGCTGCTTCGCCGGGCCTCTGGCCTGAATGCAGCCGTGCTGGGCGTAGCGGGAAGCATCTGCTTGTTTTTGTGCATTGACCAGCTGACCGGAGGCAGGTTGGCTTTTCTCTCCCCGTTGGGTTACTGCGCGGTGGCGGGAGCCAGATACTACGGGCTGGGAAACGAGCTGCTGGGCGTGCTGCTGGGGGCTGCACTGCTGATCAGCGGGTTGATCACAGAAAATGGAGACCATCCGGTCCGACGTGTGGGTGCAGCCTTATTTCTACTGGGCTGTGCTGTTTTGGTGGTGGGACCGCGGTGGGGAGCCAATTTCGGCGGGGGCCTGGTTTTTTCCGCCTGGTTCACCGGCTCACTGACTGTACTGCCGCTGCGGTCGGGAGGATGGAAGCGGCTTCTGCCCCACAGTCTCATCATCGCGCTGGGGCTCGTGGCGGGCGCGGTTCTCATTTCCACCTGGCACAGGGCGGCACCGGCGGAGGTTTCCACTCACCTGGGGATGCTGTTTTCCGCCGAGGGAGGCGAGAGCCTGCACTCGGTGGTGCACAGAAAGCTCTCCACGGCCATGCGGGTACTGCGGTATACGGTGTGGACCAGGGCGTGGTTCCTGCTGCTTTCAGTGTACGCGCTGGTCACATTCTACCCGGTGGGATGGATCAGGAATGCCTTCGCCCGCCGCCCCGCGCTCTCTTCGGTGTGCCGGACATCTGTGGCCCTCAGCCTGGTGGCGTTGGTGAGCAATGACAGCGGCATGGTCACCGCCGCCCTCACCATGCTCGCCCCGGTGGCGGTGATGCTTCTGGCCATCCGGGAGGAAGTTGCCGCCCATGGGAGAAGGGAGTGAGCAGGAGATCTCATGAAAAAGGGGAGGCGTTGAGGGTGAAGCAGTTTGTCAGGTTTTTCGCCGAGGGCGCTGAAGTCTACGGGCAGGTAACGCCAGAGGGGGTCTACCGGATTGAGGGAGATCCCTTCGGGGAGTATCAGCCGGGAGAATTCGCCGGCGATGTAAAGGGGCTTCGGCTCTGCCCTCCGGTTACACCGAGCAAGGTCATCGGTGTCGGTTTGAACTACCGCGATCATGCCGAGGAGTCGGGTGCGGATGTCCCGGATGAACCAGTCATATTTCTCAAACCACTCACCTCCGTGGTGGGCCCGGAAGCGGCGATTGTGCATCCGCCCGGCCTCGAACGCGTGGACTTTGAAGGAGAGCTGGCGGTGGTGATCGGAAGCGAGATACACTGCCCCGATCCGGTGCAGGCCCGCCGGGCCATCTTCGGGTATACCTGTGGCAATGACGTCACCGCGCGCGATTTGCAGCGAAAAGACGGCCAGTGGACGCGGGGAAAGGGTTTCGACACTTTCTGTCCGATCGGCCCGATCATAAACTACGATGTCGATCTCGGCGGCAGGGAGATCACCACCCGGTTGAACGGCGAGATCCGGCAGAAATCCTCTGTGGATGCAATGATATACGACCCGGAGCAGCTGGTCTGGTTCTGCAGCCAGGTCATGACGCTCTACCCCGGAGATGTAATCCTTACCGGTACCCCGGCCGGCGTCGGACCGCTTCAGCCTGGCGATGAGGTTGAGGTGGAGATTGAAGGGTTTGGTACCCTGAAAAATCCGGTACAGGCGGCCGGGGACTGACGGTGCATGAGACTACGCGCCCGGCGCCGCAGTCCCCAGAAAAGCAGGGAAGACGAGGATCCGGAGGAGTACCCTCCGGATCCGTTTTCGCGTTACTGCAGTGCCGCGATTATCTCCCGACAGAAGGCCGGAAGGTCAGGTGGGGTTCGCGAGGTGATGAGGTTTTCGTCCACGACCACCTCTTCGTCCACGTACTGTGCGCCCGCATTCGTCACGTCGTCTTTAATCGCGGAAACACAGGTTGCGCGTCGTCCCCGCAGTATATCCGCTGAGACCAGAACCCACGCCGCGTGGCAGATTGCCGCCACCACTTTGCCGGACTCATTCATATCGCGGACCAGAGAGGTCATGGCCTCGACTCGGCGCATCTTGTCCGGGGCGAAACCGCCGGGGACGACAACGGCGTCGTAGTCCTCCGCGCTCACCTCCGCGGCCGAGACGTCCGCCCGCACCGGGTACCCCTTCCCGCTCATGAAGGTGTCCTTTGCTCCCGAGCCGACCACTTCTACTTCGGCTCCTTCTTCCCGCAGGCGCAGGACCGGGTACCAGAGTTCCAGCTCCTGGTAGTTATCCTCAGCGAGCACCGCGACTCTTCTGTCTTGCAGGGTCATGGACAGATCACGCTCCTTCCGCCCGTTTGTTTCACGAAAGCAGATGCAAATCCTGCAGCTGAACTTGATGGGGCAGGGTATTCCGTGTGATCTTGGATGCGAGACGGCCTTGAGATATGCTAATAGTGTTGAATCCTGGCTGTGACCGACCTCACAGCCGCACAACGGTTTCCCACAAGGAGGTGCGAGGGCAAAACGCCCGAACGCAATGCACGATGACAGACAGAGCACATTTATCATGGTCAAACCGGATGGGGTGCAGCGTGGGCTGGTGGGAGAAATAATTTCCCGTCTCGAACGCCGGGGACTCCGCCTGGTTGCCGCCAAGGTAATGCACGTTGACGAATCGCTGGCGAAAAGACACTACGAGATGCACGCCGAGAAACCGTTTTTTTCCTCTCTGATCGAGTACATAACGTCCGGCCCGGTGGTGGCGATGGTGTGGTCCGGGGATAAGGCGATAGAAGCAGCCCGCTCAACCATGGGCGCCACGGACCCGATAGAGGCAACTCCGGGTACCATCAGGGGGGATTTTGGGTTGGATATCGAGAAGAATCTGGTACACGGTTCAGACTCTGAGGAGTCCGCCCACAGGGAGATTTCCCTGTTTTTCGCCGACGACGAGCTCTGAGTGAGGCGGTCGAACCGGAATTCGCGTCGGCAATGCAAATTGCTTTCGCCAGAAGGGAGGCATTCATGCTCGAACCCAGTGATTTTGATGAGCAGGTACGGAACATCGAATACCTGCTGAGACAGACCAGTGTGATTGTACGGAGACACGGGCGCGAGATACTCTCTGATTTTGAGATCACCCCGCCCCAGTTCAATGCCCTCATTGTGGTCATTCGGCACGACAACCTGACCATGGGCAATCTCTGCCGGCATCTGTACCTCGCCTCCAGCACCGTAACAGACCTGATCGATAGAATGGAACGAAATGACCTGGTGCAGCGGGTGCGGGACACCGAAGATCGCCGGGTGATCCGTCTGCGGGCGCGGCCGAAAGGACGGGAACTGTTGGAGCAGGTCATGATGGCCCGGCTGCAGTATCTGTCCGAGATTACGGACCACTTCTGCGATGAGGGCGTGGGGGAACTGGAGCGCTCGCTGGAGATGCTTTACAGGCTGATGAAGGAGAGAGATCAGGGAGAAGAGAAGTGCGACAGCCGAAAGGGCCAGGGTGAAAACCGTCAGAAGGGGTGATGGAGCGTGCCTATTGCGGAGAAGCTGGGTATAATTGGGGGTTCGGGGGTGTATGATCTTCCCGTGCTCACCCCGGAAAGAGAGACCCTTATCAGGACGGAACGGGGTGTGGTCAACGCGGAGCTCGGCCGCTACAGCCGAGATGACGGCGAGGAGCTTTCCGTGGTGTTTGTGGCCCGACACGGTGCGGGGCATTCCATCCCACCGCACAGGATCAATTACCACGCCAACATCCTGGCCCTGAAGCAGCTCGGGGTGACGTGCGTGCTGGGAACCACGGCGGTGGGTTCGCTGCGGGAGAGGATCCATCCCGGTGAGCTGGTCCTGCTGGATCAATTTTTGGATTTCACCAGCGGACGCAGCTACACATTCTTTGACGGCGGCCCGGAGGGCGTCCAGCACACCGACATGACCTATCCTTACGACGAATCCATGCGGCACATTCTGATTGATGTCGCCGAGGCGTGCGACCTGCAGCTGAGGCCCCGCGGCACTTATGTGTGCACGGAGGGCCCGCGGTTCGAAACGGCGGCGGAGATCGAAATGTTTGCAAAACTCGGCGGGGATGTCGTCGGAATGACCAACGTCCCCGAAGTGGTCCTGGCAAACGAGATGGGGTTGAAGTATGCTGCGATATCTCTCGTCACCAACTATGGTGCGGGACTGAGCGATTCGCCGCTCACGCACGAGGAGGTCCAGGAGGCCATGGAGCAGAACCAGGCACAGATTGGCCAGGTAATGTCCGGTTTGATCACCCGCCTGGCGGAAACTGGAGGGGAGGGGCTGGGCCGATGAAGGAGGCGGAGGGCAGTACTATTCGCAACCGGGAGCTCGCGCCCGCGGGGGGGCAGAAGATCGCCTGGGTACGGGAGCACATGCCGGTGCTCGCCGCGCTGCAGCGGGAGCTGGGTCATAAACAGCCGTTTTCCGGCTACCGTGTCGGGATATGCCTGCATCTGGAAGCCAAGACTGCCTACCTGGCGCAGACTCTCTCTGAGCTGGGGGCGCAGGTGGCAATAACCGGCTCCAACCCACTTTCCACCCAGGACGACGTGGCCGCTGCCCTCGCCAGAAGCGGTGTGATGGTGCACAGCTGGTACGGGGCGACGCCCGGGGAATACGAGGAGTTCATCAGCCGCATCGCAGAGTTTCGCCCCCATCTCATAATAGATGACGGCGGGGACCTGGTAAGTCTCATGCACGAAGAGGCGGACTCCCTGGATTACGTCGTGGGCGGGGCCGAGGAGACCACCACAGGGCTTTTGCGCCTGCGGGCCATGGCCGAGGCGGAAAAGCTGCAGTTTCCCATGATGGCGGTAAATGATGCCCTGTCCAAGTACCTGTTCGACAATCGTTATGGTACTGGGCAATCGGTCTGGGACGGCATCCTCAGAACCACCAACCTGGTCATTGCCGGAAAACAGGTAGTGGTGGCCGGATACGGCTGGTGCGGAAAGGGTGTTGCACTGCGGGCCCGGGGCCTGGGCGCGCGGGTCCTGGTGACCGAGGTCGATCCCATAGCCGCCAACGAGGCGCTGATGGATGGTTGTGATGTCGCGACTATGGACGAGGCCGCGCGGACCGGTGACATCTTCGTCACCACCACCGGCTGCCGGGATGTCATTGCGCAGCGTCACTATGAGGTCATGAAGGACGGGGCAATTCTGGCAAACGCCGGGCACTTCAATGTGGAAATTGATGTGGAGGGTCTGGCAGATATGAGCGAGGAAGTTAACGAAGCCCGTGCGAATGTGGCGGAGTACCGTCTGCCGGGCGGGAGGCGGGTCTATCTCCTCGGCGAGGGTCGGCTGGTGAACCTCGCCTGCGCGGATGGCCACCCGGCGGAGATAATGGATCTGAGTTTTGGCCTGCAGGTCCTGGCGCTCAAGTACCTGGTCGACAATCCGGCATTGGCGCCGGGTGTGCACCCGGTCAGTCGTGATATCGACCGGGAAGTGTCCGCAATCCGGCTCCGGGCGCTGGGAATTTCAATCGACCAGCTCACGGAGGACCAGCGCGGTTACCTGCAGAGCTGGCAGATGTGAGGAGGATCAGGGGAGAGGAGATACGTGTTGACAGATAAGCGGATTCAGATTGTCACCGACAGTGCGGGGGATCTGCCACCGGAGGTAGCAGAAGAGCATGACATAACAGTCGTTCCCCTTACCGTCACACTGGAGGGAGAATCCTTCAAGGACGGTGAACGGGAACCGGATCAGTTTTTGCAGGATATGAGACAGGCCGAGGATCTGCCAACCACTTCACAACCCTCCCCGGGAGAGTTCTACGAGGTTTTCCAGTCCCTGCAGGACCGCGGGCCCATATTGTGCCTGTGCCTCTCCAGCCAGCTGAGCGGCACGGTCCAGTCGGCTCATGTGGCCGCACAGATGGTCGAGGCGGACGTGGTGGTTTTCGACACGCTGGTGGCAACCCTGGCGCAGGGAGCCCAGGTGATTCGGGCTGCCGAGCTGGTTGCTGAAGGCGAGGATATGGATCAGATTGTCTCGCACCTCGAGTGGGTCCGCGAGCACCAGCGGGCGTTTATCGCGATAGATGATCTTACCAACCTGGTCAAGGGGGGACGGCTACCCCGCTGGAAGGGAAGATTGGCCGATCTCATGCGGCTCAAGCCGATTCTGCACAATGTTGAGGGGGCCATCGAGCCGTACGAGAGAGTGCGGGGAACGGACAAGATGTTCGACCGGATTTTTGAGTTGATGCGGGAGGAGATCCTGGACATTGACCAGAGAATAGTGGGCATCAGTTACGCCGGCAACCGGGACCGGGCCGAGTGGCTGGCCGACGAGCTTTCCCAGTTCAACCCGCGGGAAATCCTGGTCGGGCCGATGTACAGCGTCATATCCACGTACACCGGCGATAACTCCCTGGTAGTTGGCGCCTGAGGGGAGTGAACGCAGTATATGGACGTACAGATCGAGGGAGGCGAACTGGTAGTTCCGCACCCGTCCGAGATACTCACTGTCACGCGCGGTGATCTTTGTATCCGGGATGGCACAATAGTGCGGGTGGCATCAGAAGGTGAGGTGCCCCCGGACTTCTCCCCCGAGCGGGTGGATGCCTCCGGGTGTGCAGTTATGCCCGGACTGGTAAACGCGCACTGCCATGCCGGCATGAGCCTGCTCCGTGGGTACGCCGACGATCTCCCGCTGATGCGCTGGCTGGCGGAGGAGGTATGGCCCGCAGAGGCCCACCTGACCGGGGAGCACATATACTGGGGCACGGCACTTGCCGTACTGGAGATGCTGAAGGGCGGCATCTGCACCTATGCCGACATGTACTTCCACGTAGACCATATTGCCCGGGCAAGCAGGGAACTGGGAATGCGGGCGGTGCTGTCACTGGGCCTGATCGGGGAGGCCCCGGGGGCGGAACAGGATCTGGAACGCTCGGCCGAACTGGTACAGCGCTGGGGTGACGACCCCGAAGATATGATTCAGATACAGCTGGGGCCGCACGCACCGTATACCTGCTCCCCCCAGTACCTCGAGCGGGTGGCCCGCCTGGGTGAGCAGCTGGGCTGCGGAATACATATTCACCTGGCGGAAACCCGCGACGAGGGGCAGCAGATAGAGCATCAATACGGCAAGACCCCGGTTGAACACGTGTGCGATCTGGGAATCACGAGTGTAAAGCCCTTTCTCGCCGCTCACTGCGTGCATGTCGATGAGGAGGACATCGCCCGCCTGGCGGATGAAGGGGTGGGCGTCGCTCATTGTTCGATCAGCAATCAGAAGCTGGGCAGCGGCATAGCGCCACTGGCTGAGATGATCAACGCGGGGGTTTGCGTGGGATTCGGTACCGATGGAGCATGCAGCACCGGCAGACTGGATATCTGGAACGAGATGCGCAGCGGCTCCCTGGTGCAGAAGGGCACGCGGCACGATGCTGAAATCCTGCCCGCAGCCCAGATGCTGCACTCGGCCACCCGCGGGGCTGCCCGGGCGGTGGGGCTCGAGGATGCCGGACAGCTGGTGCCGGGGTACAGAGCTGATGTGACGGTGGTGAGCCTTGAGTCAGCCCACCTCACGCCCCAGCATGACATCCTGTCTCTTTTGGCCTACGCAGCCGGTCCCGGAGATGTGCGCGATGTCTACGTGCAGGGGCGTCCCGTCGTAAGACAGGGACAGCTGCGCACAGTTGACGAGGGCGAGATCATCAGCAGAGCCGCCGCCTGTACAGAGGATCTGCGGCAGAAAGTGTGTGAAAATAGTGACTGATACAACAGGCGAACCTGATTCCGCCGGATGCATGGTTTGTGGGAGAGAGAATCCGCAGGGAATGCAGCTGGACTACCTTCCTGCCGAGCCGGACGGCAGTTTCGCACGCGGTGTGATCCCGGGGCATTTTGCCGGGTTTGACGACATCGCTCACGGTGGGACCGTCGCCGCTGTGCTCGATGATGCAATGTGGTGGGCAATCCATCACAGCTGTGCGGCGCACACCATGACGGTAGAACTGCAGGTGAGGTACAGACGACCGGTACCGGTGAAGACACCGCTTTCGGTGAGCGGGTACCTCGAGCGCCGCCGCGGGCGGCTCTTCTGGGCCAGCGCCACCGTATGTGCTGATGCAGATCATGAGGAGGTGCTGGCCCGGGCATCAGGTAAGTTTTTGACCGGCCGGGGTTGAGCCGCGCGGCAGTTTTCCCACTACGCAACGGAGGTGGCAGACATGGAGAATGTACACGACCGGGCGCATGAGCTGGCCCGGGCACTCAAGAACTCCCAGCAATACAGGCGATACCGGCGGGCAGAGGCCGAAATACAGGATGATGACGAGAGCCTGGAGCTCATAGAAAAATTCCGCGCCAAGCAGATGGAGTACCAGGCACAGCAGTTTATGGGCGAGGAACTGGACGAGTCCGCGCGCGAGGAATTGGCCGGGCTGCGCCAGGTACTGGAGGAAAAACCGGAAGTCCGTGAATACCTGCAGGCTGAGGTCCAACTGGTACAGCTTCTGGCCGACGTGCAGGAAATTGTGGCCGAGGCGGTGTCTCTGCACCTCCCCGGGACATCGACAGAGCCGCCCCGGCCCGCGGGAACTGAAGATGGTGTGCCGGGCGAGGATTCCCCGCCGCCGGTTCAGTAGCCCTGCGAATAATCGACTGCCCAGCAGAGATCGCGGCCCTCGCTCCAGCGCCGAAGGTTTTCTGCGAACCGCCGTCCGGCCTTCTCTGCGTAGTTCTTCTGTCGGCCCGCCGCGTGGGGGGTGATAATGACGTTTTCCATCCCCCACAGGGGCGATTCCTCCGGGAGGGGCTCCTGCACAAAAACATCCAGACCAGCTCCACCCAGGTGGCCGTCCTCGAGTACCCGTATCAGATCCTCTTCGACAATGATTTTGCCTCGCGCGATGTTCACCACGTGGGCGCCCGCCGGAAGGAGGCGCAGCTGCCGTTCACCTATCATGTTTTCGGTGTCCGGGGTGAGCGGGCAGCAGAGGGCAAGGTAATCGCACACGGGCAGCATCTCATCGAGACGATGATTGGGGTAGACCTCATCCACCCCGGGAACAGGGGACCCGCTCCGGTTGGTCCCCACAATGTGCATCCCGAACGCGCCCGCCCGGCGGGCGACTTCCCGTCCGATCCCCCCGAGGCCGACGACACCGAGGGTACTCCCGTTCAGCTCCCAGGCTTCGCCGCTGCGGTCCCAGCACCGACGGCGCTGGTTCTGCAGGCGGAAGGGCAGGCTGCGGCTGTGAGCCAGAATTAGACACATCACGTGATCAGCTATGGTGTGACCGTGCATACCGCGGGCATTGCAAAGCAGTATGCCGCGATCCACAAGCGACTGCAGTGGGAGCTGGTTGACGCCCGCGGAGTTGACCTGCACCCACCGCAGGTTTGGTGCAGCACGGATTATCTCCTCCGTGGGACGTCCCCAGAGTATGTTGATGGCCGGAAGAAGGTCCGCCGCCTCATCCGGGGAAGCAAAGTGAAAACGTGCGTCAGGTGCGGCATTCTCGAGAGTGTCCCGGACTGACTCGACGCCCTCGTAGGTGATGAGAACATTCATCT
>PWGR01000005.1 GCA_003554565.1 Clostridia bacterium | reverse complement strand
GTCTGGGCGGCGGGGACAAGGCGTTTCTGCGATTTTGTGGGCAGTATCTCATCGAGCAGGTACTTGCATCCTGCGAGCAGCTCTTCGCGCACATTGTTGTGGTAACGCGGACACCTGAGCACTACCGGCAGTATCCAGTCATGGCGGTTACTGACCTGGTAGACGAGGGCGGGTCGCTGGCCGGGCTTTATACCGGACTACAGGTTTCCACCCGGGAGAAGAACTTCGTAGTTGCCTGTGATATGCCATTTCTCAATCCAGATTTTATCACGAAAATGGCAGAAGTAATGCGGGACGAAGATGATGTGTTGCTGCCCCGGGTGAGATCTCATGTTGAGCCGTTACACGCCTTCTACTCGCGGCGGTGCATAGAACCAATAAGACATTCGCTGAAGAACCGACGGTACCAGCTCGTCAGCTTTCACGGTGACGTCAGCGTCCGGCACATCCCGGAGTCTACGGCACGAAAATTTGATCCTGAACTGAAGATGTTTGCCAATATAAACCGGGCGTCCGATCTGCAGAGATACTCGGGACGAGGAGTATGCGAGACGAGCGATGACCTGCAGTGAGCCGGTATTTAACGAGTATCTGGGCTGACATAGCCTTTTCACTGGATGGATTAGATCACCGGTCCCCGGGTACTTTCAATGCGCTGAAATGCGGTATATACTCATCCCGAATGGTAGTGCGGTCGAACTGAGGGGCGCAAAGCAGAATCGGTCAGGGGAGAGATGCGGATGAGCGAGCGGGCGGACGTGAAGTTGGATGCGGCAGTTGAACAGATCCGCGATCTGCCGGTATGTCTTTCTGTGGAGTCAACTGCTCTCGCTGATGCTCACGGCAGGGTGCTGGCCCGGGCGGTGCATGCGGAGAGAGATCACCCCGAAGTGCCGCTTTCACTGGTCGATGGTTATGCTGTCCCCCAGACCGCAGCTGAGAAGGCAGGTATGCGCCTGACGGGCGAGACCCTGGCGGGCGATGAGTCAACGGGTGACCTGCAGATGGGAGAAGCGGTGCGGGTGACGGCCGGCGCCGTTGTGCCCCGGGGTGCGGCGGCGGTAGTGCGCGAGGAGGATTGTGCAGTCGAGGATGAGATGATCCATTTGCGCGCCGCTTGCGCCCTGCGGGGTCAGAATATCCAGCGGAAGGGCAGTGAGGTGCGAGCCGGTGAGACACTGGTCGAAGCCGGCACAGTGCTGTCCGCTGAAGAACTGGCGCTATTGGCAGTGGCAGATGTCGGTGAGGTGAGGGTTTTCAGGTGCCCCCGGGTGGGGATCCTCAGCACCGGGACCGAGATTGTTGAGGTCGGCAAGCGCACGGGGCCACAGCAGAAGACCAATAGCAACTTCTTCTGGCTCAACAGCCGCCTTTGCAGCGACGGAGCCGCCCCGGTACCTCTCGGGCTCGCTTCAGACGACGTGGGCAGCCTGTCAGAAGCCTTGGTAAGACGGGACGACTTGGATATAGTCCTGACAACTGGTGGCCTGGGTCGTGGCAGGGCAGATCTGATGCGTGATGTGTGGGATCGAGTGATCCCCGACCATTTGATATACTCAGTGGCGGTCCGCCCGGTGAGAAAGTTCATGCTGGGCCGGGTCGATGAGACCTACTGTATCTCCCTGCCCGGTGCTCCGGCGGCGGTCCGGTCGCTGTACAAGCTGCTGGTGGTGCCGTTGTTGGCGCGGATGCAGGGCAGGCGCGATCTGAGATTTAACATGCGGCATGCTGTCTTGACAGAGATGGTGCACTCGTCCTACCGGGACAGCACGGCCCTAGTGGAGGGGTATCTGCAGCCGCGAAAGGGACGGTTGACATTTTCGGTATACCCCGGGACTCCCGGGGGCGAGCGAACTATGTCGGGTGAGGATACGGCACACCTCATCATCCCGCCCGGCGAGGAAACAATTGACGACGGGCAGTTAGGCACGGTGTTTCTCTGAAAGGAGAGTTTACATGTTTGGTTTGGGACCGACTGAACTTCTAATCATCCTGGGTATTGTCTTGCTGATCTTCGGCCCGAGTAAGCTTCCCGAGGTCGGTCGCGCCATAGGCCGGGGCATTCGCGAGTTCCGGTCGGCCGCACAGGAGATCGAGGATGCTACTGAGGAAGCAGAGGAGCCAAAGGATAAGGCCAAGACCCAGTGATGACTGGGGACGCCCGTCCCGGGCTGCCCCCGGGACGCCACGGGCGGGTGTGCCCAATCCGGCGGGAGGACTGCTGTGGAAGACACTAAGATGGCCCTCAGCAATCATATTGTGGAGCTGAGAAAGCGTCTCATAATATCCGTGGCAGCCGTGACAGCCTGTTCGCTTATCAGCTTCATATTCTCCGACCAGCTCATCGCCTATTTCACTCAGCATGCGGGCGAGCTGGTCTTCCTCAGTCCCCCCGAAGCTTTCATGACGGCGATCAAGGTGTCTGCCTTTGTGGGGCTTGTGCTCGCTCTGCCTGTGGTGATCAGCCAGTTTTGGCTCTTTGTGCTGCCTGCGCTGAAGCGGAGCGAGAGAATCACCTTCTATATCGTTATCCCGAGCTCAATTATTCTCTTTTACGCCGGGGTTGCATTTTGCTTTTACCTGGTGCTGCCGACAGCAGTGCGGTTTCTGGTTGACTTTGCCGGCCCGTCCCTTACGGCGATGTTTACCCTGAGAGAGTACATTGCTTTCATGCTCAGGCTCCTGATCCCCTTCGGTCTGGTTTTCGAGCTGCCGTTGATGACCTGTCTCTTGATCCGGCTCCGGTTGATTACCGCTGATGGACTGCGGCGATCGCGCAAATACGCTCTAGTATTGATTTTTATCACTGCAGCGATACTGACGCCACCGGATATTGCGACGCAAGTCATGCTGGCGCTTCCCATAGTACTGCTGTTTGAAATCAGTGTTCTTTTGGCCTGGCTCATCCGGCCACGGCGGTAGGGGACGGAAAGAAAGCGGGTGAGCGGAGGCGTATTTCTCCTGACTGCACGGTGCCGATCATAGACCCATACGCTGCAATTGCTTTACAACTAGTACGGAAAAATGGATAATAAATATTGTTGAAGAAGATCCTTGTTCGTGACTTCACTAACGAAGCGGGGCGACCAGGGAAAAGAGTGCAGGTGTGGTGAGAGTCTGTCAGTGCTGGCTCAGAATGGACCACTGCTTTGGTTGACCCCAGCTGTGTTCAAGGAGCATACTAGAATCGACTCGGACGTAATTGGACAGTTAAGAAGTTGTTCTCGGGATGCGCACCGGGGCCTCCGGCCCGGTCGGCCCAGGGTACTGGTCGCAGCAGCTGTAGATACCGTCGATTATGGCAGACCTTTAGAGGAAAGAATCACGGCCCGCCGTCGCTCGAGTTCAAACCTCCCGACCGGACGCGGCTCATGGAGGGGAAGCCTGTGATTGAAACCACTGTCGTGTACATCCTCTTGGCACTATTGGTGATCTCCGGTACAGCCGCCGTCTTCTTCCGCAGAGTCATCAATTCCGTGATCTCTCTATCGGTGTTCAGCGTCACGCTGGCCGCCGTTTTTCTTGTGTACCGGGCTCCCGATGTTGCCATGGCAGAGGCTGTGGTGGGCGCGGGACTAATGACGGCACTATTTCTGGTTACCATTAGCAGAACGCAGGGGGGAGACCATTGACGTTGGGTAAGACGGCCACACTTGCATTTCTGGTTATCCTTGCGGTGCTGCTTTTTTCTGCAATGGGTGCACTGCCGGAGACAACGGATCGTATGGAGGCCGGTGGGCCAACCTGGCACATTCTGCGCTCCGCAGTGCCGGACACGGGGGCAGTAAACCTGGTCACGGCCGTACTGTTTGACTATCGTGCATTTGATACGCTGGGCGAGGCCACCGTTATCTTTACGGCGGTTGCTGGTGTGGTGCTGGTGTTTGCCCGAGAGGCAATGGTTCTGTCCGGTAAGGGACTATCACCCCTGGCGAAAAAGAGCATGGACATCCTCACCCCATTCATCGCACTTTTGGGATTTTATGTCATTCTGTTCGGGCATATATCCCCCGGTGGCGGGTTTCAGGGGGGAGTGATCCTGGCCTCCTGGGCGATTCTGGTTGTGCTGATCTACGGCATCCGGACGGAGGAGGATGTACTGACAGGATTTGTCAAGATGTTCCTTGAGAGTGCAGGGGCCCTGCTTTTTGTCGCTCTCGGTGCTGTGGCCCTGATCGGGGGACGTGAATTTCTCTCCAACCTCGCGGCAGGATTTTCGCCCGGAGATGTCGGCAGTGTGATTAGTGCGGGGAGCATCCCTTTGCTGAACGTAGCCATCGGGCTCAAGGTGGCCTCCGGTCTGGCGATGATGTTTGTGACGATGTCGAAGAAGGATGGGGATAGCTGATGCAGGCGGCATATCTTGCAGTCATATATTTATTCTGTCTCGGGCTGTACTGCGTGGTTACGGAGAAGAACCTTATCAAGATTGCCATGGGCTTTGTCATCATGGAGGCGGGAGTTCTGTTATTTCTGGTCTGTCTTGCATCCTTTCCGGATGGGGTGCCCCCTATCGTACTGGAAGGCGTGACATCTTCCTCCATGGTTGACCCAATACCACATGCGCTCTCACTGACGGCCATTGTTATAGGTGCAGGCACGACGGGTTACATGCTCAGCCTGATCATTCGTCTGTACCGGCAGGCAGGAACTGTGCGCATCGACAGGATGGGGAGGACGGAGCAGTGACACATCTACCGATTCTGGTCATCATCGTACCTCTGGTATACGCATTCCTGGTTCCTCTCCTGGACCTGGTCTCCAGCCGCCTGCGTACTTCAGCGGCGGCGGCGGTCGCTGTGACGCACTTGGTCTTCAGTATAGCCCTGTTTATCCACGTGTTCCAAAATGGAATCCTGGAATACCAGCTCGGTGGTTGGGATTCCGAGGTGGGCATCATCCTGTACATTGACGGGCTGGCTGCGACTTTTGCGGTGATGATAGCCCTGGGAACCACCCTCGTCGCCTGGTACTCGCTTGACTTCGTCCGCGAGGGAGAGAGTAAGTATTTCCTGCTTCTGTATATTGCCTCGGCGGGATTGAGTGGGGCAGTGTTGACGGGGGACCTGTTTAACCTGTACGTATTCATTGAGATTATTGCACTGTCCGGGTTCGCCCTGGTGGCCTTCCGTCGCGGATTCCGGGCCCTCATGGCGGCGATGCGGTACATGATATTCACCATACTTTCGAGCATGCTCATTCTTCTCGCCATAGCGTTTGTCTACGCCACTATGGGGACGTTGAATCTCGGGGAGATTGCCGCATCCATGCACCAGTTCGACCCGACTGTCCTCAAGGTATCTGCCGGGATGTTCCTGGTCGGGGTAGCGCTGAAGCTGGCTATAGTACCGCTGCACGGCTGGCTGCCGGCCACCTAC
>PWGR01000062.1 GCA_003554565.1 Clostridia bacterium | reverse complement strand
GTCGTCCCGGCACATCGTCTTCTGCCGCCAGAAGGGATTCGGCCATGTGCACCACCGGGGCGGGATCCTCCCGCCAGCGCGGCACTCCCACGTCCATCTCGGTTATTGCCCGATGACCGTAGATGGACAGAAACTTCTGAAAGGCCGGCGCCCCGGGGTCGACCCGCCCATCCCCCGTCACTGACTCCGCGGCTGCCTCGCGCAGGTGGACCCCCATCTCCGTGGTGGGATCGTTGGGCAGCCAGCGCAGAACGGGATCGAGCAGCGTCGCGTCGTCGAACCAGACCTCCAGCTTCCGGCGACACAGGTGCAGGGCACCCAACCCCACATACAGGGCGGAAGCCTCCTGCATTATGACCCTCAGGGTCTTCTGCGATACATCAGTCACAAAACGCAGGTATCCCTCGAGGTCCCGCCCCCTCTCTGCCCGCCGCTGCAGCCGCTCGATGGCCCGATCGATGCAGGATACCAGTGAACGGACTGCGCGAGAGGGAGAAACCAGCACGTAAAGCATCCATACCATGAGCCGCGCCAGCAGTCCCGACATCATCATGACGGTGGAAAAGGGCGGTAGCCCGAACCCGCCGCGCCGCGAGCCGGCCTCTGTCCCGCCGCGTCTCTCCCACTGCTGCCGCAGAATGGCCGGGCCCTCCGGATCCACTATCTCCAAAAATCCCAGCATGTCATCGCGCAGGCGGTCATTTTTCAGCATCGGCGTCATGTTCCAGAAAAGGCGTCCGCCCACCTCCTGCAGCGGGGGAGCCTCCATGCGCATCACCGACGAGTATAACGGGCGCACCTGCTCGTACAGACCGGAGAACAGATCGATGCCCATGGGAGTCGATGGTTCGGCCACTCCCTGCGCGCCGTAGGACAGGCAGTAATGCAGCTGCAGGGGATGATCCGCGTCCGTGCGCCCCGGCAGGGGATACAGACCCGTCACCGGCCGCGACTGCAGAAAATGCAGCTCGCCCGCCCGGTCGATCGCCCACTCCACATCCTGCGGCCAGTTCATGTGTGCCTCAATTTCTGCCCCCGCGCTCGCCAGCCTCGACACTTCCTTGCGTGAAAGAGATGGCTTTTCGCGCAGATGCTCGGGCGTCCGGCGGCTGCAGGTCCCCCCCTCCGTCGCAACGACCCGGGTCTTTTTGTCGGCGATACGGCTCTGCAGGATCTGGCCGGTCTTGTGGTCCACCATCCAGAAGTCCGGTGTGACGCTGCCGGAGACCACTGACTCGCCCAGACCCCACGCGGCATTCACCACCACCCGATCCCGCCTCCCGGTCACGGGATCGGCGGTGAACATGACTCCCGCGCGCTCCGCCCCGACCATATTCTGCACCACCACAGCCAGCGCCGGATCACCGGTGTCCAGAGCAGACTGGCGACGATAGGACAGGACGCGAAAGCTCCAGGCCGAGGCCCAACAGGCGCGCACCGCCTCCAGGAGCTCTTCCATCCCCCGAACTGCCAGAAATGAGTCATACTGACCGGCAAAGGAGGCCTCCGGCGAGTCCTCGCCACGGGCGGACGAACGCACCGCGACCGCCCCCTCGCCCAGCTGCCGGCGGGCCTCTTGCACCTCTGACAAGACATCCGGGGGAACGTTGCCGGAGGCAAATGACTCCCGCAGTTCGGCACACTTTCGCCGCAACTCATCCTCCGGCGGGGGATCAGCGTACCGCAGTGCATCCAGCAGGCAATCGATGCTTCCCTGCAGCTGGTTGTGCTCTACGAATCTGTGATAAGCGGAAGTGAGCAGGACGAAAGCGTCCGGCACGGTCAGACCCAGAGCGTCCAGCGCCGCCAATCCTGCCGCCTTTCCCCCAACCTGTTCCGGCATCGCTTTCCGCAGATTCTTCAGGCTGCCCACATAGGTCGGCTTATTCACACTGAACCCCCTCCACAGCACATGGCGGATCGCGCCCGGATCATCCGGACGGCGCAGCAGCTGCTCACAGCTTTTATCTTACCTTCTGCACGGGGTGACTCTCTCCTGCAGGAGGCACGAGGGTGCCGCGCCGGCTGTAAAACTCCCCGGATCGATGCGCAAAGCGCGGGGAAAACATGGAACTTCTGTCGCCAGGAAGCGTCCAATCCATCATCCCGGTCAACTGTTTCCGGGACGGATCCGCCCCGCCGGGCGTCGGCCGGAGGTGAATAGCTTGGAATCGAGGCGAGGAACGTGAAGTGGAAAACCGCATTGGTGCTGTGTCTGTTCGTTGGGACCATGCTGACGGGATGTCACCTGTGGTCCCGCCAGCCGGAGATTGGAGAGTACCCGCCGGCCATCATGGCGGAGGGGCGAGTATACTGGATCTCATCCAGGGGTGACGTCGCCTCCATCGGCGACGACTGCACGGTGATTGGACAGATCTCCACCGTCTCCGCCCCCACCCGTCCCCCGGAAGAGGAAGGCGAGGCCATTGGTTTCTCCGACGACTTCCTGGACACGGACATCTATCGAAGTGAAGACGAAGACACCATCTACGTGTTCAACCCCGAGCTGCAGCGCTACATCGAACTGGTGGGCGAGTAGACCGGCAGAACCCGGGGGCATGCCGCAGCTCTTCCGGCCGGAGCAGCGGGAGCAGACCTGATGCTCCCGGGCGGGGCGAGCCCGCCGGCATCGCTGCCTCCCCCTGCAGCAGGGGGAGGTATCTCCGCAAATGCTCCTTGATGGACCGAACTCATGTGCGCTACATTGATTTGCGTTCTGGGGCTCCAGCTGTCGCTCTATCGCCCTGACCCAACCGGGGTTGCGAAGCTGGAGCTCTCGCTTTCACCCCAATCTCCTATGTTTCCCAACACAAAAGCCACCCCCATGTTCTCAGAGATGGCTCCCTATCTCAAACTCAAGCTCATATACTCCGAGCAAAACACCCCCGCTGGAGACCAGATAAACCGGGCAGCCACACCACGACGGAAAATGGCGTACTGGCCCCACCTGTCCTGCAACCACCGTTCCGAGATCTCAACCAGGGCGAGTAGAGCACTGTGCACTGCTCCAAGCTGCATGAAGGAGCTGCCTTGCCTCGGCCAGGGCAGGAAGGATGCACCGCCCTCGAAATGAGCACGTTCCATGACCATTACTCGCTCATCTGGCATGGAAGCCCTCCACCCTCTCTAACATGAGTCACACTGCTTCTCTTGCCGTGGACCTCGGGCACGGGATCTGTCCGCCACGCGTATCGATTCGCACATTACCTCCAAACGGATCTGCATAACTACATACTGTGATTTGATGCGCTACGCAGGACGTAGTGGGGGATTTGTCGAATGAACATCAAATAATGGGATAAAAGCATAGCATGGAGAAAGAAAAACTTCCTTTTCAGAGAGGCTTACTTGTCACACCACCATGGGATATGAAAGTATAAGCTGCAAGGATATTGAAACAATCCTTCCAAAAGAAGGGGATATCCATGACAAGAGTAGAGGTCGACAGACGCATATTAGAGTGGGCAATAAAACGCTCCGGTAAATCTGTCGACGAGCTCAAATCCAGGCAAACCCTAAGAAAGATAGATGAATGGCTTGCAGGTGAATTGGACCCAACTCTCAGACAACTGGAGGATTTGTCCCGAGCTACCCTTACGCCATTTGGATATCTTATGCTGTCTGAGCCACCGAAAGAAGAACTTCCTGTCCCCGACTACAGGGTCCTACCTGATGGCGATCTACGGGAACCTAGTCCTGAGCTGATGTCCACCATTCACACCATGCAGCGTCGCCAAAACTGGATGCGTGAATATTTGCAAGATATAGGACAGGATGAACTCCCTTTTGTTAATTCTTTTGACACCACTTTTGAAGATGCTGAAAAAGTTGCGCAAGAAATGCGCAATGTTCTAAATCTCAAGAGATTATGGGCCAAGTCTTTACCCAATTGGAATCAAGCAAGAGGATTTCTAAAAGAAGCTATGGAAGACGCCGGAATAGTCGTGGTATTCAATAGCGTTTTGGGAAATAACACTCATCGGAAACTTGACGTTGAGGAGTTCCGCGGCTTCGTACTGACTGATGTATATGCTCCCCTCGTATTTGTCAATAGCAACGACAGCATAAGCGCTCAAATTTTTACTCTTGCCCATGAATTCGCACACATTGTCTATGGAGAAAGCGGCATATTTGATTTAAGGCATTTGCAACCATCCGACAACAAAACCGAGATAAAATGCAACGAAACCGCTGCTGAATTTCTGGTTCCAAAAGATGAGTTATTGAATAGCTGGTACGAAGCAATCAAAACCTCCAATCCTTATGAAAAAATAGCTCGTCAATTTAAGGTTAGTGAAATTGTGATTGCACGCAGAGCCCTGGATCTGGGCTTGATTGTTGAGGATGAATTCTTTGCCTTTTATCGAGATTACCTGGCAAGACTCGAGGATACTGACGATAAAAGGGGTAGCGGCGGCCCCACCTTTTACACCATGCAAAACTACCGCATTGGCAAACCTTTCGCTTCTGCCGTAAACAGTGCGGTAAAAGAGGGGCGTATACTGTATTCTGAAGCATTCAAACTGACGGGATTGAAAGGTACCACCTTTGATAAATATATGAAACGTATTCAAGACTAAAAAGGGAGGGAAGCTGTGGGGGAGTCGGTGAAGTACATATTAGATGCAAACATCTTCATACAGGCTCATCGACGATACTATAGCTTTGACTTAGTTCCGGCTTTCTGGTCATTCCTCGTAGATGCTGCCTGTACAAAAGAATGCCTCAGAAGCATAGACAAAATTTATGATGAGCTCGTTGAAAAACGAAAAGAAGAACCTGATGACCTTGCTGAATGGGCACATGATGAAGCCGATTTCCTCTTTCATTCAACTAATGACAGCAGTGTTGTGGCTGCTTTACGACACATAATCAGATGGGCGATGGAAAATGATCAATATAAGGACGAAGCCAAGGAGGAATTTGCGGACAATACAAATGCAGATGCTTGGATAATTGCCTATGCTAAAGCTCATGATTTCGTGATTGTCACTCAAGAGACTTATGAACCCGATGCAAAGAAGAAAATCAAAATCCCGAATGTATGTGAGGATTTTGGAGTCGAGTATGTGAACACGTTTGACGTGCTAAGGAACCTGGGGTTTTTCGTTGATTCTTATTCCTCAGAATATCTGGAATAAAGCTTCCCAGTCGATCAGCTCATATTGGATCTATCAGTCATGATCCAACAACGTGCTATCTGCAACGTCGTCTCTGGCCTCCATGCTCTGTTCCCACTCCGTTTGGCGGTTGCACCCTTTTGGGCTGCGGGACGTGATGTCATCACAGCATGCGCAAGACGAGGTTCGACCACGGGTCATATTGAAAGTCGCTCTCCAGGAGCACCTCCTTGGGCAAAAACGTTCCCGAAAGAGCCGACTGTGGAACAAATTCCTCGCCGG
>PWGR01000278.1 GCA_003554565.1 Clostridia bacterium | reverse complement strand
TCGACAGTCATGACCACGCAGGATAAACACTCATTGAGGCAGAGCCGCCGGGCTCAGTCAGGGGCAGAGCCTACCCCTTCCGCACGGCGATTGACCCGCCAGTCGGAATCAATTCTGCAGCTTGGGATCCAGAACGTCGCGGACCCAGTCACCAAAAAGATTAACTCCCAGAGCAGTGAGGGCCAGTGCAGCACCGGGGAATGCGGTCATCCACCAGGCACTCATGAGGTAATCGCGTCCTGCAGACAGCATGTTGCCCCAGGCCGGTGTAGGTGGCTGTACTCCGAACCCAAGAAAGCTGATGGTGGCCTCGGCCACAATGACCTGCGACATCTGCAGGGAACACATTATGATGATCGGGGTGACGACATTCGGCAGCACGTGCCGGAGCAGTATGGGTACGTCAGATTGCCCCAGGGCCCTGGCCGCCTCGATGTACTCCCGCTCTTTAATTGACAGTACCTCACCGCGTACCACACGCGCATACTGCACCCATCCAGTGAGGATCAGGGTAATAATGATGTTTCTGATCCCGAGTCCAAGAAGAGCATTCACCGTGAGGGCCAGCAGTATGAACGGAAAACTCAGCCATACGTCAACCAGACGGCTGATTACGATATCGGTCCATCCACCGAAATATGCAGCCACGAGACCCAGAAGGCTCCCCAGAACACCCGCGGCTACGACGGAGGTGAACCCCACCAGCAGGGATATGCGCGTCCCGAAGATAGTGCGGGACAGCAGATCCCTCCCCGCTTGATCAGTGCCGAGGGGGTGATCCGGTGTCAATGGAGGCTGCAGTCGGTTGGGCCTGTTAGCCTGCTCCGGGTCATGAGGTGAAAGATACGGCGCAAATACTGCCGCCAGAATCACTGCACAGACTATGACCGCTCCCAGCAGGCCGGTCGGGTTCTTTATGAGTTTGCGGATCCACCAGCTCATGGTCTGCCTCCCATTCAATCGTATCTGACGCGGGGATCTGCCCAGGCATAGGCCAGATCAACCAGGAGATTCATAACGGCGGTAACTACTGCGATAAAGAACACACCCGCGAAAACGACGGAGAAGTCACGGTTGAGCAGGGACTGCATCATCAGCCTTCCCAGCCCGGGCCAGTAGAATATGGTCTCGGTTACCACTGCTCCGCCGAGCATCTGCGCCATTTGCAGCCCCATCAATGTCAGGATGGAAATGCTGGCATTCCGCAGGGCGTGCTTGTAATGCACCTTTCGCTCGGACAATCCCTTGGCACGGGCGGTACGTATGTAGTCTGCCCCCAGCACATCGAGCATGGTGGACCGGCTCAAACGGGCAAACCTTGCCGCGTAAAAGGCGGTGAGAGTTATGGTCGGCAGGATGAAGTGCTGCCACTCACCTCGCCCGCCGGTGGGCAGAAGCCCCAATTGAACAGAAAAGAGCAGCATCGCCATCAACCCCAGCCAGAAACCAGGAATTGCCTGCCCCAGCACGGTGAGTACGATGCCCACCCGATCAAATATTGAATGTCTCTTGGCCGCAGATACGACACCCACGGGGATGGCAACTCCAAGCGAAACCACCAGCCCGACAAATGCCAGCTGGGCAGTGGCCGGTACGCGCGAGAACACGATGGGCATGGCCGCCCCCGGATGGCGCAGGGAGTCCCCAAAGTCTCCCTGCACAGCCCGGCCTATGAACCGGAAATACTGCACCGGCAGGGGATCGTCAAGGCCCAAACGCTGCCGCATGTGCCGGATATCTTCCTCGGTGGCATCGAGCGGCAGGTGTAAAGCAGCAGGACAACCGGCCAGAAACTGCATAAAAAAGACCACCGTCAGTGCCAGAAATACTACAACGAAGAGCTGAGACAACCTTATGAGGATGTACCTTTGCATTATTGGCTTGCCTCCAAGTCGAAATGCGGGATGATTACAGCCGCCGGGGACCCCGGCCGGCGGCTGACGGGGTTGCTACTCAATCCACTCTAGTTTCTCCCCATAAACCACACGCTGGTCACTTCATCAGCCCGGGGAGTCCAATCCAGGTCCGAACTCACCCCGTACATATCGTATTGCTGCCAGAGGAATATCCAGGGAGCCTCTTCAAACACGAACTCCTCGATTTCGTGCCATACCTCCATTTGCTCATCCGGGTCGACCACATCGACGGCTTCCTCGACCATGGCATCCAGCTCGGGATCACCGAATCCAGTGTAGGTGCGGCCAGTGGTCATGAGCGATTCTATGGTTCCCTGCGCCTCGAGGGCGGGGCCCCATCCGAGCAGGAACATGTCACCCGTCTCGCGCTCCATAATGATGTCGAGGTGATGACCCCACTCGTTAATCCTGACCTCGACATCTATGCCGATCTCACCCAGCTGGTCGGAAATAGCGAGGGCAACTTCCTCATCCATCGGGTATCGTCCTGTTGGCGAGTCCAGCACTAACTCCAGCTCGTCGGGCTCGTAACCAGCCTCGCGAATCAGCTCGATGGCCCGGTCGGGATCATAGGGATAGGGCTGAAGATCTGGATTGTGATGAACATTCAATTCGGACAGCGCTCCAGCCATTTGATTCGCATGCCCATCCAGTACGTGCTCGATCAGCTCTTCCACATCTACCGCATAGTTCATGGCCTGCCTGACCTCGCGACTCTGCATGGGTCCATCGTGCAGATTGACGAGCGCAATGTAGTTGATGCGGGAGCTGGGTATGCCCCTTACCTCGGCAATATCACTTGCATTGACCTCATCAACCATATGCCCCGGTACGTCGCGGATGATGTCTACCTCTCCCGTCAGGAGACCGGCTACGCGTGTGGAGAATTCGGGTACAGGGCGGAAGATCAGCTTATCCACCTCGACCTCGCCCCTCCAGTAGTCTTCATTCCTCTCCAGGACGATCCGCTCTTCATGGTCCCAGGACACGAATCTCATTGGGCCCGTCCCGATGGGGTGGATGGCGGCCTCATCATGTCCGACCTCCTCGAGATATCCTGGTTCCAGCGGGTAAAAGCTGGTCAGGCGATACATCAAGATGGGCATCGGACCATCGGTGTGAATGCGGAACGTATAGTCATCCAGTATCTCCACTTCTTCCACGGTCTCATACCGGCCGCGGTAGTCCATGTCATTTTCCGGATCAAGAATGTAATCCATGGTGAACTTGATATTCTCCGCGGTCAACGGTGCACCATTGTGAAACGTCACATCATCACGCAGTTCGAATTCCCAGGTAGTGTCGTCAATGTTTTCCCAGCGCTCAGCGAGGCTGGGAGCATAGGACATATCATCGGGATCACGCGTGATCAGGGGATCGTAGATGTTCTGGATGACGCTGTGAGTGGTCATATCGATATACGCCATAGCAAGGAGCGTGCCAGCATCGGCACCCTGGGCAAAGACGACCTCTAATGGTTCCTCCGGTTCCTCTGGTTCCTCTGGCTCTTCGGGATCCTCGGGCTCTTCTTCCGGCTCCTCCGGCTCCTCTGGCTCTGCCTCCTCCGGAGCGCAGGCAACGAGCCCAAAGCTAACAATGAGAATTACCGCCAGCAGTAGAACGGTTCTGCTGCTGATGAAAGTGGACATCGATCTACCCCCTCCTGATGTGCAGACTCTCACCACAATGTACTGAGGCTCTTCTCACGGAAAGAGAATACCAGTGCAGCATTCAATTTAACGGCAGATAATGCATGGCCCGCAAGAAGCACGTCTCAGCCCTGAATCCAGGCTTTACGGAAGCTCCGTCTGATCGAAGTGTCTGACTTTGACTTCGATACGCTAATATTAGCACAACATTTCGTATAAAAGTCAATACGGTCGGTATGCCTGCAATAAGACGGCAAACATATCTCTTTAATATACGAATAACGTAAACTCCGGCCTCTTCCTCGATCCGTGGAGGCTGCTCCGGTGTTTGCCGCGGTGGCCGGGATTGACAGAAAAGTACAGGGACGCAAGAATGAAAGTGGATGCTGAACATCACACCACTGGGATGGTGAGCGCACACTGTGAAGGTACGAAGCAACAAAATTGTCCTCTTCGTAGTCCTCGGCTTCGCATACAGCTGGTTCGTGCTCCTGCTCTTTCTCTGGATGGGTGGCGAGTGGAACACCCCGTTCGCCTATCCCGTGGCAATTCTCTACATGTTCGGCCCCGCTGCAGCAGCGGTTACAGTACAGAAAGCCTTTGGTGATCGGATTGCCGCCCCGCTGGGACTCATTTTTGCTCCAAACCGCTGGTTCATCGCCGCCTGGCTTTTACCCATCGCCCTGGCCCTGGCAGCTCAGGGGGCAGCTCTTCTGTTGCCCGGAGTGGAGTTTACACCAGACATGCACGGCCTCATCCAGTACATGGGACAAATGCTGCCGGAAGATCAGGCGCACCTGGTAAGCGAACAGCTGGAACAGCTTCCTCTCAGCCCGGCACTGTGGTTGCTCGTGCAGGCCATGCTTCTCGGCCCGACGGTCAACGCCGTCGTTGCCCTGGGCGAGGAGCTCGGCTGGCGTGGGTTCATGCAGCATGAGCTTCGCTTTCTGGGCTTCTGGCACAGCTCTTTTATAGTGGGCCTGGTATGGGGAATCTGGCACGCCCCGATCATACTGCAGGGACACAATTATCCCGAGCATCCCACCGCCGGGGTGTTCATGATGATAGTGCTGACGCTGCTGTTCTCTCCGCTTTTTACCTACGTCACTGCCAAAAGTGGTTCAGTCCTGGCCGCAGCCGTACTGCACGGCACTTTCAACGCCTCCGTAGGTCTCGGACGAATGTTCATCGCCGGCGGCACGGACCTGACGGTGGGATCTACCGGCCTCGCGGGAATCATAGCGCTTGCCGCCGCCAATGGCTGCCTTGTCATATATGATCGGTACTTCTCCGCCGAATCCATAACCTGACCTCCGCACAATAATCCATCCGAGACCTGCAGCCCGGAGAATGCAGGCACACACCCGCACCCCGGCTAATCCAATGCCCCCTCCCTTACGATACAAGAACCAGAGAGGAGGTCACACCAACCATATTGCTTCCCGGGAGGGATGCACATGCAGAGGCCCAGGCTCGCGCGTGCAGCTGCCTTCGCCGCACTGCTCGCACTGATCTTCGGCCTGGTTCTGACACCTCCCGCCCGTGCACAGGAGCCCGTAGCCCGCTCCCCGGAGAATGATGCCGCAGCCAACGAGATTCTTTCTCCTCTGGAGCTGGAGCTGCTCTCGCACATTGACGCTGCCAGAGTGCAGCACGACCTCGGATCGCTGGCGGTATGCCTCGATCTATCTGAGGTGGCCAGAGCGCACGCAGAAGAAATGATTGAAAAGGATTACTTCAGCCACCGATCGCCGGAGACCGGAACGCCTGGCGCGCGAGTTCGACGGGCGGGATTGGATTATCGAAGTGTGAGTGAGAACCTGGCCGGCAACAGTCAAGTTGAAGCTGCT
>PWGR01000138.1 GCA_003554565.1 Clostridia bacterium | reverse complement strand
GCCCGGCCGGTCGATCGTACCCACCAACGCATTCAGAACCAGCTGTGCCTGCGCCAGCTTCCAGCTGTTGGCATAGTTGGGACCCGCGGCATCGCGCTTATGACTTGGAATGTGCGCGGGCTCGGTATCGGCAAACTCCCGGGCGATGCGGGTTATGGTCTCGGCCGGAATACCCGTGATTTCAGCCGCCCACTCGGGCGTGTATTCAGCGGCAAAGTCGTCCAGTTCCCGGACGCCCTGGGTGTAGTTGTTCACAAAATCCCGATTGTAAAGTTCCTCTTTCATTATGACGTGGATCATGGCCAGGCAGAACGCCAGGTCGGTGCCGGGCTCGATCGGCAGCCACTCGTGCGCCTTGGATGCTGTAACTGATTTATACGGATCGAGCACTACCAACTTGGCTCCCCTCTCCAGTGCCCGGGTAGTGTTACGCACCTGCATGTTCTTGCCCTTGCCGAGTCCATCCCATCCAAAAGAGAGGATGTACCGACAGTTTTCCACATCATAAGTCCACGGCTTCGGCCCACCTGTAACCATGGCACGCCAAACGGCTTCCTGCGTGGTGAAACAGGTCGACTGGTGGGCCACAAAGTTGGGGGTACCTATCGCCCGGCCCAACCGCACAGAGTGGGGATGACTCCTGTTGAGGACCAGAAAGGACTCGGGACCATACTGGTCAATTACATCGTTGAGGCCCTCCGCAGCCAGATCAATAGCCTCTTCCCAGGATATTTTCACAAAACCGGGATCCTCTCCCATGCCTTTGTTTGGATTGGTTCTCTTCATGGGATACTTCACCCGATCGGGATCATACAGCGTCTTGACTGCGGTGTATCCCTTGACACAGAGACGACCTCCCGCATCCGGATCGAAGGGGTCTCCAGCCGCCAAATCGTGCGGGTTGCCGGCCAGGTGAACCAATCGACCGTGATCTACATAGGCCTGCATCGCACAACCTCCGCTGCAAACACTGCAAAAGGTGGGTACTACCTCGTCAGAGTCTTCGACCAGCCCCTCGGTCTCCTCCGCCTTGGCAAAGGTGGGAACCGGGAGACCGGTACCCACGGCCAATCCCGTTCCGAGGGCCAATCGCAAGAAGTCGCGTCGCTTGATGTTGTAACCGCCGGGCTCATTCAAGTTGCTTCCCTCCTCCACATGAATCACTTCTTCCCTTCGCAGATTTCTGTTTCGGCACACAGAAACGCCAGTCCGTAGTCCGTGACAGATTGATAGAAGTCAGCATAGCGGTTTTCCGCAATGTCCCGCAGCAGTTGAGGAATCCACTGATTGAGATGCTGATGAAAAAACTCCGAGGACTCGTCGTGCTCGCCATCGGACAGCAGGTGAGCCATGAAGGACAGCTCTACCGACACGTGATCCTCGGGCAGCGCCGATTCATCCAAATGCCACCCACATCGACGGTAGAACCTCTTCACATCCACCCATGGTTGCTGCATGAGCATCGGTTCACTGCCGCGATAGACCGATTCGTAGGGCTTAACACCGCCAGGAAGCAGGAATAGATTCGCATACTCCTGCCGCAGGCGGGTCTCAGCTTCCTCTCTTTCAACCCATTCATCGGTCATCTTGACAAGAGATTGCAACAGTGGATCATCGCGCCTGACAGAAAGACCCGACGATAGGGCGGAAAGATCCACGGCATCTGCCAGCAGCCCGGATAGCAAGGTGTAATACAATATCCGGCTTTCTGGCGATAACTCCAAGATATATCTCCTCCCCCCCGCATTCTGTGTCGCGCTGACAAGCATGAAGCATCGCGCTGCCCAAAAGGCACAGTTTCTCCCGGTGGAGTACCCCATATATCCGGCGGGCCATCAGTGGATAATGCATGGCGGGACATGCAGCACTCACCCTCACGGTCGGGCTGCATACCTCCGGCTGCCAAACGTGCCGCGATCTATGCAGCGCCCGAAAGGGCGGTGGATGCGTGACTGCCTTCTCTGGGGGAATTCCACCACGTCTGCCTGCCAACGGATCATCTGCATCGTAGCAGCCGCATGGCGGCAGAAAACAATCATCCATCGATAACTATATAGCTATTTGTGTTTTCATTCACATATTGCACTAACAAGACGTCTTGGTCAAGTTAAAAATCAATAATTGGTGCGAGAGCAAAACAGCAAGCGAGCAACAATGTGATAGAGCGAACCATTACATCACCGATTGAGATGATGCGGCCGATCCGGAACAGCATGCGCTGAAGCATGCTTCTCTACCTCATCCGGGTACAGAGCCCGGGCTCAAGGGAAGGCCTGCACATGAACACGCTTGTCGAGCCAGGCGGGGATGGAAAAATTCTATCCGGGGGCGACCACCGCCGGGATCATCATCACCGTCGGATACGAAGATCCAGTACTGCACCTGAGCATAGTGTCCCAACTTGGGTGTAGGAGGTCCGGGGAATGCTGGAGAATGCAACCGGCGGGGCGAGATGGCCTGCCGAGCATGAGAATCTTTGCGTCCCGAGTCCCCGGGCAGCATAACTCTTTCTTCCCCGCGCGCGCAAAGGGCCAGGTTGGCAGTCAGATCTCTCCTCGGGGATCGGGAAGGTGGTCAGAATAATTCAGCAACTCGACCTGCCAGCCCCTGCGGCTGCATCGCACCCGGGTCACTGACCCGTTGGCAATCTGAAGGCGCCACTTCTCCCCCAGGGGCATGTCCAGGATGTGCGCAAGCACTGCCTTTATGGTGCCGCCGTGACTCGTCACGGCCGCAGTGGATGAACGACATTCCACCACCACATCGGAGAAAGCATCCACGGCCCTGCGCTGCATCATACGGTCTGATTCACCGTTCAGCCGGTCCGCATTGGCGGGATCCACCTTCCGCGCCCGGACAAAGTCCGGGTGCTCCTCTTCTACCTCGGACCAGGTCAGCCCGGCCATCGCGCCCATATCGACTTCGCTCCAGCGCTCGTCCACCTGCAATGGCAAGTCAAGGTGTGCTGCAACCGCCTCACCTGTCTCGCGGGCCCGGGCAAGGGGGCTAGCATACACCCGGGCGGGGTGATATTGGCCGATCCAGTGCGCGGCTGCCTCTGCCTGACGGCGCCCCACCGCGTCGAGGGGAATGTCGGTCTGCCCCATCAAACGACCTTCCCGGTTCCAGCTGGTCCTGCCGTGCCGTATGAAAAACACCTCGGTACCGGGATACTCCAGTATTGAACTCAAGGACTCACTTCACCTTTCAGCAATCGTCCGGGGGCGCCTGGTAGGTCTCGCCTCCGGGTAACTCCAGCAGGCTCAGGCACCCACCGTAAGCCACTCCAGTATCAATGCCGATCTTGTCTCGCCCCCAGTAAACCTCAGTCGATCCCGAAAGGAGTGGGGTGGGTGAGTGACCGAAGACCACTGTTCTGCCTCTATATCCCCGAATGAACTCGTCACGAATCCACATCATATCGCATTCACTCTGTTCCTCCAGTCGTATCCCGGGCCTGAGACCGGCATGAACAAATATATAGTCTCCCAACTCGTAATACAGCGGCAGCCCGTTGAGAAACTCGGCGTCCGCCTGCAGGGCATCGGGCTCCTCCCTGTAGTCACGCAGGGTCGTCCCCCCCCCGTTGCTCAGGTACTGTGCTTCCGATACCGTCCCCTGCAGGTAATCCCACAACATGGTCTCGTGGTTCCCCCGCAGGGCAACTACTCCCGGGCAGCGCAGAAGCACCCGCAGCTCGTTGATCACCTGGCGCGGCCTCGGCCCGCGGTCAATGTAGTCGCCCAGCAGCACCAGCACATCCTGGGCGGGACGCCACGCCGCCTGAAACAGGACGTCACGAAGTGCGCTCAAATGACCGTGAATATCTGAACAGCAGAGTATGCGTCCGTTACGTTCAGTCACCCCGGTCCCCCTCACCCGATGAGCTATCCCCCGATGAATCGTCAGTGCCCTGAATAATTTCCTGGGGACTGCGCCAGACAAAATCCGGTCGGGCACAGTTCGTGAGCCCGACAGCCGCATCTCCCCAACCGGCGAGTCCGGTCCATGTCCCGGCCCGCCGGCCAGCCTCAATATCCACTCCAGAATCCCCGACCATGACAGCCTCTCCCGGTTCAAGATTCAGCATATGCAGTGCGGTCACCACGGGTTCCGGGTGAGGCTTTGGATGGTGCACTCGATTGCCCGTCACTGCTGCCGAAAAATAGTGAGATATACCGTGCTCGTCCAACTCCGCCAGCGCCTCATAATCGGGCCGGGTGGTCACTAAAGCCAGTTCGTAGCCACGCAATGAAAGCGTCTGCAGAAGCGCCGTCACCCCGCTGAACACTTTTGACTTATGCCCGAAGGGAAAGTGACGTCGGTAGTAATCGGCAACGCGATCCGGGTGAGAGACCTGGAAGTGCTGAATTATGTAATTCAGCGGTTGCCCGGTCATCCCGGCCAGCGTTTTCCAGCTCGCCTCAACTCCCGCCGCCGAGCGAAGGGATTTTTGCAGGGAGGAAATGATAATCTGACATGAATCGATCAGGGTACCGTCGAGATCGAACAGGAACCCGCGTACCGATCGACAGATATGTATTCCGGTCACGCCCGCTCCTCTCCCACTGCAGTTTAACACACAGCAGGGGGAGAATCCATCGTCCCCCGCGATGGATCCTCCCACCGTCTGCTTCTGGTATCAGCTGGTTTTCAGTACCTGCGTCCCGTTCCCATTCCGGACGTCCCGTACGTGGCTCCGCCCGGGCTGGCGGGACTCCATCCCTGCGTCTGGCCGTAGCCGTACGAACCCGAACCCTGCGTCTGGCCGTACGAAGTCTGACCATAAGAGGTGGTGGGATACTGCCCGCTGTATGTCTGACCAGACTGGCCCGGCTGCGCAGTGGGCTGCCGCAGTGCGGACTGAGAGGAGCCGTAACCTCCGCTGTAACCGCCGCCGTAGCCGCCGTACTGCTGCTGGGTGCCGGCATATCCGCCGCTGCCTGCGTAACCTCCCGTGCCGTACTGACTGCCGTAGCCACCGTACTGCCCCTGCATCTGCTGGGTAGTGCCTCCGGCAAAGTGATTTCGGATGCGCTGTACCTCCTGCGGGTTGGCCGGGCTGGGATTCTGATACCAGCCGTGCTGGGAGGCTATCTGAAAGACCTCCTGATGGGAATTCTCCACCTGATCGCGCAGCTGTTTCAGCGTCTGACGGAGGTTGGGATCGCTGGATTCATTGGCCGCCTCTGTGAACCTTACGGAGTCTATTTTGCAGCTTTCCAGACAATCGAGGACCATTTCTCGATCGCGAATCATCCATTACACCCCTTCTCATTCTCAAAAGATGTTTCATTGGAGATGGTTCAGAAGCGTCTGCCTCGCCTGGTCTGCCTGCTGGGCGACCTGATCGAAGTGATTCCGCAGCTGCGGATCCTGGCACTGCTGCGCGTAGCTTCTGTATTTCTGTGCTTCCAGGTCCTTGCGGGTAATAAGCTCTCGCAG
>PWGR01000084.1 GCA_003554565.1 Clostridia bacterium | reverse complement strand
TGTACGAGAAGCAATTGTCCCAGTTGGAGCGTATGCTGGGCAAGAAAGAGGGGGAGATTGCCCTGTTAAAAAATTTCTTGGGCGAGCGTTGACGGTGGCCGAGAAGGTATCGTTGGTTCGGGATCATCATCGTCGATACGGTCTCAATCGGTGTTGTGAAGCGCTCGCCCTGTCCAAGGGCACCTGGCATTATCACAAGCGTCGGGATGGCGTCATCGATGCGGATGAGGAAGCAATCAAGGGACTGCTCCGCGAGGTTATATTGGAGCACCCCGGTTACGGTTACCGTCGGTTAAAGCCGGAGTTAGAGGCAAGAACCGGTCAGAGGATCAACCACAAACGTCTTCGCAGGCTCCTGCGGGAGACGGGTTTGAGCCTGATCCGGCGTTTGCCCAAGTATCGGCCGAGCAAGGTTCAGGAGATTTTGCGGGATAACCCCATGCATGTGGATCTGGTCAAGGGTCGTTCCTTTGGCATCCTGGAGGCGTTGTCTACGGATTTCACGGAGTTGCGGTACGCTGGAGGCAGTCGCAAGGCCTGGTTCATGGCCATGGTGGATATCGAAGGCAAGTGGGCCCCTGGTTGGGCCGTGGGGCCCCGGAGAAATCGCGAGTTGGCCAGAGAATGCTAGGACAGAACATATCAGTCCTTTGCATCATTGAACCTCGATGTCAGGGGTGTAATTGTCCATCAAGACCAGGATTCCGTCTACACCAGTTACGACTGGTTGAGAACTCTCCTGGTGGATCACGGGACCAGGGTATCCTACTCGGAGAACGGGGCAAGAGGTAACCCCTGGGTGGAATCCATGTGGGGGCGGATCAAGACGGAGATCGGATCCTTGATCACCGAAGCACGGGACCTCAGGGAACTCGAAGAAATCATGAGGAAACACATGGACTACTACAACAACAAACGACGGCATTCGTCCATCGATAACCAGGCACCGGCCCAATATCTCAAAGAATATCTGCACCGAGAGGATGTCGCTGCCAATTAGCCCAAATTAGCCTCACAAGTGGTTCAAAAAATGGGGCTCGGATCCCATGAAACAAGACGCGAGCAGATTGGTGAGCTCTTACCGCGAAAAAAGGGGGAGGATAGTCATGAAAATCCAGAAGCTCAAATACGTGGAAGTTAGAGAGATCTGGAGGCGCGAAGCCGACGACTTCACGAACTGGTTGGCCGACAACATCGATTACTTATCAGACTACTTGGGGTTGAGTCTGAACGTCCTGGAAACGGAGAGGACGATAGGTTCCTTCAACGTAGATATCTTCGGAGAAGACGAACACGGAAACATCTTCCTCATAGAGAACCAACTCGAGAAGACAGATCACACCCATCTGGGGCAGCTCTTATCTTATTCTGTCGGCTCCGATGCTAAGACGGTTATTTGGGTCAGTCCGGATCCGCGTGAAGAGCATATCGCTGTCATGGAATGGCTCAACGAGGTAACACCTGCAGACATGCGATGGTACCTGATGAAACTCGAAGTTGTGCGAACTGGTGATCACCAGGCATCTCCGCTTTTCACCCGAGTTGCCGGTCCTAGTTTGGAAGCCAAGGCACGAGGATCCGAGAAGCGGCAACTGGCTGAACGTCAGGAGAAGCGCATACGTTTCTGGGAGGGCTTGCTGCCTGTGCTGGCCGAACACACCAACCGTTACCGGAACATTAGTCCTTCTGCAGACAATTGGCTAGCCGCTTCCACAGGAGTGAGTGGGATAAGCTATCAGATTGTCATTCGAATGCAGGACGCTTCATTGCGTCTCGTTCTCGAGAAGACTGCGGATCCTGAAACTAACAAACGCGCCTTTGACTTCCTCTATGGCCGACGCGATGCGATCGAAAGAGATTTTGGAGACACGATGGTTTGGCGGAGAATGGAAGATCGAATCTCCAGCCGCATTGAGTATGATATCCCAGAGCATGGGCTCCAGGATGAAGAACAATGGGAAGCCACTTATGAAGTGATTAGTGAGAGTTTCTCGCTGTGGGAACAGGCATTCGATAAGCACATCGCCGAATTGGCGCGGACAAATCTAAGTTGACTTCAGGGTTCCAAGATGTGACGCATCCAAGCGTTCCGGCCATGTAGTATCGAAGGCTTGGCGCACACCTTCAGTTAACGCAGCCTAAAGCCGCCGGCGGACAGTTGTTGGGATTCCACGAGCCCTAGATGTGGAATCAGATGCTACTCCTAGTAGCCTAATGCTGGGAGTCGGCCGGCAGTTCTGATCCTGAGTCTCCTTGGTCCGCCCCACACCGCGGGCGTTTCGGTGAACCACAATCACTCGCAGAGCAGCAACTCGCTCCAGAGCTTGGATAAGTGTTCTCACGCATGGTCCCCATCTTCGGCTAGTCCAAACCATATCTCCGGTCAAGATAGCATCGAATTTCCGCGCAGTCACTCGAATCCTGAAGGGGTGCAAGAAGCTGGCCAGGGCTCACGGAAGTGTAGCTGTCCGGGTCCACCAGCACTGAACGCCACGCCTCGCTCATATCTCCATCTGGAAGGCCCGGAGAGGCCACAGAATGTCTAAGTTCCCTGTTTGCTCTTGGTATTACATGAACATGGACGAATCTCGTTGCACCGTAATCACCATGTTCAACCATCTTCCAGCCCAATAGAGTCTGCCTCATCAGCTGGTAGAACGGCTCATAATAGAGGTATTCGGGAGATTTCACACAGATGGGCGAACTTCGTTCCCTTATTAGCGGATCGTAGACGCTGGCTCGCTGGGGAATGTACAGACTTGATCTTCCGTAGTTCTCGGTGTATTTCCACTCGATGAGGATCAGCGTACGAGCACCGTCATCGCTTACGCCGAGCATGGCCGCATCTACCGAGGTTGACGATGCCCCGCGCATCCAACTGCGCTCACCGAGGTACGGACTGTCACCTATCACCTCAAACTCAACGAAACCGGTATCTACGATGGCTGCTTCCACCATTCCGAAGCCCAGATTCCTGACGACCGCATCTGCCAGATCCTTTCTCTGCCTGAGAAAGAACAAGTGATTCACACAGGCTACTTGAGAAGATAGAACGTGTCCGGTGGGTCGTCGGGGTGCACCCTGGTGCCATGGAATGTCGTGACAGTCGAAGTAATCGATGGCATCACTACGTATACCTGCCCACAGGTTGAGGCGAGCATTGCTCAAGACAAATGCGCGCGGCTTGCCGAAGAATATTCCCTGTCCGGGATCGTTAAAGAAACCAGAGGCTATGAGCGATGCAACTCTACGTGTTTCGTCAGACTTGAAAGACAAAGCGCCCTCCTTGATCTCTGTTTAACACCTTTACATCTGCCAGCGGTAGCAAAGTCATCTACATCCAAGATGAATCCATTGCACTTTCCAAGTTATGTTTCGATCATATCTTCCACACCTCCTGTGACACCCCCCTGTCACAGCAGGAATCTACGCTCTCCCTATCGAACATTTGTTCGACTATTCCCGGGAGGAGGTCTGCTGTGAAGAGCCGTATACTACTGCCCCGTATCACAATCCAGATCTACCCGCTCAAGGGACCGCTGGCTGTACCCTGGCGGATCCGCGGGCAGCAGTTCATAGTGGTCTCGACGTACTATCCGCTGCATCGACAGCTGCTTGCCGACTTCTCAACCTTCGTTTCGCTGGTCATGCGCCGGCTAGACGGCATCCCAGATGGACAGAACCCGACCGATTGACGCAACATACTGGCACGCAGCCGGGAGCGTGCCGGGGCCCATCGTTGTTAGCTTGGTATTGGGAGAGGAGAGATGCAATCATGAAAGGACACCTTCGCCACCGGGGAGGAGATCGGTGGTCTCTGGTAGTGGACTTCCCGCGCAAGCCTGATGGCCGGAGAAACCAGAAGTGGTTCTCTTTCAGGGCTTCGAATCGGGAGGCTGCAGAGAAGAAGCAGGTGGAGATTCTGCATGGGCTTAACACGGGGGTAATCGGAGAACCGTCGGACTTGATACTCGCCGACTACTTGGAGCACTGGCTAGCACAGTACGGAGAGAGCAATCTCCAGCCCAGCACACTGAGCCAGTACGGAACCTTGATAGAGAAACACATCAACCCGGTGCTCGGCGGATGCCGCCTCGCAGATCTTATTACGGCCTATCATATTCAGCGATTCCTCCGCGAGAAAGGCAAATCTGGTCGCCTCAACGGCACAGGTGGTCTCTCCGCCAGTACATGCAAGACTATGTACGCAATCCTCCATCGCAGCCTGAAACATGCCGTACAGTGGCAACTGCTCGATCGAAATCCCGCGGAGCCAGTAACGCCTCCGTCTGTTAAGCGTTCGACATCAATCCAATACCTAGAGCCAAACGATGTACCGAGATACCTATACCATGCCCGAGAGTACCGCCATTATCCAATTCTGTACCTAGCAGTTCACACCGGGATGCGTCAGGGTGAGATCCTCGGCCTTCAGTGGGCCGATATCGAGGAGAACACCGTGAGGGTAAGAAGGTCGCTCAGTCGGACGATGGATGGAGAGATCTACTTCGGCAATACAAAGACACGGGGTTCACGGCGAGCCATATCCATATCCGATAAGGCAGTAAGAGTTCTGGGACACTGGCGGGCACAACAGGCTCAGGAGCGCCTAGAGACGGGCGAGGCATACCGAAGATCCGATCTCGTGTTTACAACCAGTACAGGCGGCGTCGTAAACCCAAGAAACGTTCTGCGAACCCACTACCTGGTTCTCACAGCCGCCGCCTTGCCCAAGATGGGTTTTCACGCACTGCGGCACACTCACGCTACGCTCCTTTTGCGAGCAGGCGTGCACCCGAAGGTCGTACAAGAAAGGCTTGGCCATTCTTCGATAACCATGACGCTGGACACCTATTCACACATAGTGCCGTCGCTTCAGGAGGAGCTTGCCGAACACCTGGACGCATTCATCGAGGGGACGACCAGATCGGAGGAGCGACTGTGATTTCGCGTCGATGTTTGCAGAATGTTTGCAGAATTGCCGAAATACAGGAAGCGCTGGAAAAGAAAACCCCCCGTCTTTCCTATCCTGACGGGGGATTCTCGATGTGGAGCGGAAGGGGGTCGAACCCTCGACCTCATGAATGCCATTTCCACGCGCAGTGCTGTTACTCTACGTTATTCCCCGGTATACTAGGCAAAACCGTCCTCGAACACCTGTCCGCCTCGGTCTATTTCGACCCAGATGTTTGCAGAATGTTTGCTGGATGTTTGCCAAACGCAACTGGACAAGACCAACGCTCTATTCTCTGGCCTTCTCCATGATTCGTAGGCACGTGCCAATGAGCGCCTCGGTGCCATCTCTGCACAAATCACTGGTTGGAATACTGAAAGATGCCGTAATAATCCTCGAGCCATCCGGTTCATAGGTCAGCATGAACGGGACGTCAGGCGGCACTTCATGGTAATCATAGGTTTGAATGAGTTCGACGAAAGACGGATGTTTCCGGAGGTACTCGCTCACTTCGCATACCATGGCGGA
>PWGR01000221.1 GCA_003554565.1 Clostridia bacterium | reverse complement strand
GGCGGGGGTGCACCTGCATCCCCGCCGCAGATGTTCCAAGGATCTGCCCGAGATATTCTCTTGTTGCTTCTGTAAAGCAACGTCCCTATCACTATACAGGCGGCGTCACTCACTTCAGAGTGTCCCGGATAACGGGCCAGGCATCAGAGCCCTCCTGCCCGAGGCGCCAGAAGGCCACTCCGGCCAGGCCGTATTCCGGAACCAGTTCCATTTTTGCTCTTAGGCTCTCTGCGTTTTCGAAGTAGACGATGCGTGCGTCGCCCTCCTCGCAGGTGTAGCGATAGAATGGGCCTTCGGCGGCGTCACACCATTCGATCGTTGCCCCAAATTCTTCTGCACGCTCTGCCGCCTTATTCCATCGCACAGGGCGTGCAGGATTAGGCTGGCCGGTATCCAGCCAGTCGTAGCCGTAAAAGGGCGCACCCATCAGGACCCTGTCCGGTTCAACGACACTGACCGTGTACTGCAGCACATCCCGGACCCAGTTCAATGGAGCGACTGGTCCCGGCGCGCTAGTTCTCCAGTGTTTGTCGTAGGCCATGGGAATCAAGTAATGCCCACTCTCACCGAGCGACGCATAGTCGAACGCCCCCGACCACCCGTGCTGTGGGTTGTCTTCGGCCGTCGCGGGTACCGCCATGGTCACCAGGTAATCGCTCCCTATCCTTCGCCACAGCGAGGCCATGAAGGCGCTCATTGCCTCCCGGTCGGCCGGCCTGACATCTTCGAAGTTGATGTTCACGCCATCATATCCCCGCGCGAGGACATCTTCAATGGCCGCAAGAGCTTCTTCGGTGAAACGCGCGTCGTTGAGAATCCTGTCCGATACGTCTGGATCGAAGCTGTTGGTGATCCTGACCAGTACAGCCTGTTCGCCGTCTCCGGACGCCCGGGAGAAGAGGAAATCGCTGTCGTAGCCACTGAGATGGAGGGAGTCATCATCGATCTGAAATCCATATTCAGTGGACATAATGACCATATCGATGTGGCTGCCAAAATTGTCCACACTGCGGTATGATTCGCCGTGGAATTCATCCCGCCCCATGTAATAGCCTGCCACCAGGTACCCCGGGTCGGGGTCCGCCTTATCCAGCTCCGGGGGAGCAAACCTGCCTTCTTCGTCGAGTTCGCGCAGTACTTCCATGAACCTGCTGAGCATCTCAGCCGCTTCGGCCCGGGTGGTGGGATCGTTTGGGGCAAAAACGCGGAATGCCTCGCGCCCGATGATCAACCGTGTCTCGACCGCTGCGGCCGCCGGCGTTCCCCACTCGGGAATCTCTTCCGCATCGTCAAAAACGACCAGGTACCTGGGGCGCGGGATGACCCCCACCTGCTCCAGTATTCGTCCCAGTATGGTCGCCATCTGGATCCGTGTCACGGTATCGGTGGGTGCAAATGAACCATCGGGATATCCCTCAATGAGATTGCGCTGTACCGCGCGAGCCACTTCTCCCCGCGCCTCAGACGGGATGCTTTCTGCATCTATGAAGTCCAGGGGCTCATCCAGCGGGTCATCTCCGAGAGATCTGACTACCCACCGGGCAAAATCCAGGCGCGTGATGGGTTGATCGGGGGAAAACTGGTCATCAGAGATCGCGTATACCACATCCAGCTCATGCAGGTGTTCAATGGTCGAGCGGGCCCAGTGTCCCTCGATATCCGTGAACGCCGGTGCTGCGTCCGCGCTGAACGGGACTGTTGCTACGGCGAGCATCACCAAAGCGGTGAGCACTACAGAAGCGGCAATTCTCATCCGTCCAAGAAGGTTATCATCCATGTTCGTTCATTCCTTCCTCAGCAGTTTTTGTCTTCGATCTTTCTACATCTGGAAACTCCGGGTCCGGGATTGCTGGGCGAATCCTGCACTCGTAATTCTCGAAATGTTTGCCTGCTCTGACACAATTTCGTCGGAAAAACTGTTCATTCCTGTCGGATTTACCCGGTCCTACCGACATGTCAGATTGATGTCTCAAAACTGTGAGGACAAATTGAGGTGCCAGCCATCAATTATGCGGGTCTTACGCTGGGTACTGCGCCCCAGCAGGGGCCTTCGATGCGGAACAAACTCCGGTGGGCCTCGTCGATTACGGACACGGGAGCAAAGCGGCATACCCTTCAAGACACCGTCGATTCTGATGCACTCTGGGAGTGATTATTTCGTGCAAACCACAAAGCCCGAGCTGTTACGGCATTTGATCCTCGCTGTGACGATAATGCTTGCGTTTGCCCTTCTCACTGCAGCATGTGGTGTGCAGGAGGATGTCTCTGAACCGGAGGACCCGCAGGGAGGAGATAGCCCACAACCAGATGAACCCCAGCCCGGCAATGATGAAGAAAGGTCAGGTGACTCGAAACCCGATCGCGGGCTAGACATGCAGCTTGAGATTGAAAGGGACAATTATCATGTCGAGTTTACCGTTGTGGTTACCAATGTCACCGATGAGGTCCAGGTGCTGAAACTCGCATCAGAAGACATAATCCTGAAGGGGGAGGGCGCTGACCGGGATCTGTGGGAGAAGGAAGTTGCGGTAGAAGGTTCACGGGAGCATATCCTGCAACCGGGAGAGACATGGGAACGCAGTGCTGTCTGGGAAATACCTGAAGATGCCGATGATGCCTACCGGGTGATGGCTACCGTCAGGGCCGACCGGGAGCTAACCGCCGTCGGGGTAGTGGAAGAACTGCAGTGACGATTGCCAGTTCCTGTTCGCCTCCGGTCGGTGCACAGGTTGCTTGAGAACTGGCCTGTGGGTCTGAACCCTGATACTGATTACCTTGAGCAGGGCTGATCCTGGTCTGGTGTTCTCTGTATCCGGGACGCGGGGTGGGGAGCCTTCTTCTGTCCCGTCTTTGTACCTGTATGCAGTTTGCTGCTGCCCGACTGACCGGCGGCGCGGTTTTCCCTTCTTTCCTGCCAAACCCCAAACATTGACTGTTGAGGCGCATCGCGTCTTTTGCCATCATCTCTTTCAGTCAGCCAGAGTGCAGCATCTGCAGGGAGGAATCCTGTTTCGAAGTGGGAAGATGGTTCAGTGAAGGCAATTTCGTGAAGGGGTGTGCTCAATGACTGAGGAATGTAGTGACCCCAGGGCTTGGATCCTCGATCGCATGAGCTGGTTAGAGGTCGATGAGCAGATGCAGAACGGGATGGACCTGGTACTGATTCCGGTTGGTTCAACCGAGCAGCACGGTCCGAACGGCACTTTTGGGGTGGATTCGGGCCGGGCGGAAGGATTTGTGCGACGGCTGGCGGAGCGCCTGCATCCGAGGGCACTGGCGGTGCCGGTGATGCCGTTCGGGATTGCTCCACACCATATGAATTTTCCCGGGACGCTGACGGTGGAACCGGAGACGTTTATTGCCGTTCTGGAAGATCTGGTGGACAGCATGTATCAACATGGGTTTCGCAAGTTCTTCTTCGCCAACGGGCACGGTGGCAATCGTCCAGCTATGACGCTTCTCATGGGCAAGCTGAGGGCGAGGTATCCTGATATTGACGCGGCCTGGGCTTCTTTCACCTCGGCAGCCTCGGATGTAATCCGGGAGAAGGTGGACAGCTTCACCCATGGGCATGCGTGTGAGGCCGAAATCTCGCAGGCAATGTATCTGGCGCCCTGGTCGGTGAAGGAGGAGCGTCGCCCCGGTGAAGTTGTTATGTCCGAGGATGAGTACTCGCGGAGGAAATACATCAGCCGGGCAGAAACCTTTGATGAAATTACACAAAACGGAGCCCTGGGCGATGCTACGAAGGCCAACTGGGAGCTGGGACGCGAGATTGCGGAGAAGGCACTGGATGAAATCGAGCAGTACTTGCGTGATTTCTAGAATAGAGGAGGCGCGGGAGCAAGATGGAAGATGCAAGCAAGTACCTGAAGGTGGGCATGAGGGCTACTGCGACCGAGGAGGTTTCAGCGGATAACATCGCGACGAAGTTCGGAAGCGGAAACCTGGAGGTGTATGGGACGCCTGCCATGGTGGCCCTGATGGAGAACGCGGCGGTCAGGGCAGTGGATGAAGCTCTCCCGGAGGGTTGGACAACGGTAGGGATCGCCGTGGATATACGGCATCTTGCTCCGACTCCCCCCGGAAGGCGCGTGCGTGCAGATGCCGAACTGGAGGAAGTTGATGGGCGCCGCCTGGTGTTTTCAGTCACTGCCACCGACGAACAGGACAAAATCGGGACCGGCCGACACGAGAGGTACTGTGTGGAGATGCAGCCGTTTCTACAGCGTGCGAATCAAAAGAGCGTGGACGTTTAGGGCCCTCCAGTGAAGGGAGGCTGACCATGACAACTCTGTTTTCTCCAATAAGGGTCAGCGGGCATGATTTCAGGAACAGGATAGTGATGCCGCCCATGGCCACCAACCGGGCCACGCCCGAGGGAGCGGTGGTCGAGGAAATGATTCAGCACTACAGCAAGAGGGCCCGGGCGGAGGTGGGCACGATCATCGTTGAACACACCTATGTGGCGCGCGATGGTCGGATAAATGACCGCCAACTCGGGGCATACAGCAGGTCGCTGCTTCCGGGCCTCGGCGAGCTGGCGAGGGGCATCACCGGTGGTGGTGCCCGCGCTGTGATCCAACTTACCCACGCCGGGGTCTCCGGCTTGGGCGATGAGGACGGAACGGTCTATGGTGCCGGAACCCTACCGCGTCCCGGGCAGGAGGGGGTGACCCCGCGACCCTTCGCGGTGAGTGAGATGCAGGTGCTGGCGGAAAGATTTGCGGAGGCTGCCGCCGGGTGCATCGAAGCCGGTTTCTGCGGCGTGCAGCTGCATGGGGCCCACGGTTACCTGCTGAACCAGTTTCTATCGCCTCTGACCAATGACCGGCGAGATGAGTACGGCGGAGATCTGATGGGCCGGGCACGTTTCCCGCTCGAGGTCGTCGAACTGGTGCGAGAAGCAATCGGTGATGATGCATTGCTCTACTATCGTCTGGGTGCGGACGATTTCTTTGATGGAGGGTTGACCACGGATGAGACCGGCCCGTTCGCACGCTGGCTGGTTGACAAGGGGGTTGATGTGCTGGATATCTCCGGCGGCCTGGGCGGGTACCGTCCAGACGAAGCAGTGGAGGGACATCTCCTTCCGTTGAATCAGTCGATTCGCTCGGAGGTCACCGACGAGGTTCCCCTCGTCCTCACCGGCGGAATTGTGAATGCCGAGTCAGCGGAGGAACTGGCTGGAGAACCCGCTGTTGACTTTGTGGGCGTCGGGCGGGCACTGCTGCGGGATCCATGCTGGGCGGCCAGAGCTCGGAAGCAGATGGCCATATGAAGGCTGTAGCTGGGGCCAGCGTGGACATCTGGACCCGGCTGCCTTCATCATTGGGCGGCGCTCTGAACTCGCTGCGGTGGGCAGCAGATTGTGGATTCTCCGGGCTGGTCGCAGTTGGAGAGCCGGGGGAGCGCAGAGTGCAGCTTTTGGAAGGTGCAAGGGCATTGGGGCTGAACCTGACGCTGCGCTTCCGTGGCGCCGCTGATCTGACGGGGGCATCTGTTGGATCTTGCCCCTGCATATGGGCAGATAATTTGGTGTTCGGT
>PWGR01000009.1 GCA_003554565.1 Clostridia bacterium | reverse complement strand
CATCGGTGTGTGCGGTGAAGATCACCTTATCCCCGTCCGGGAACCAGGCCGGGTGTGCAATTTCGGTCGTGCCGGGGTCCGCAGGAGCCGTTTTCACTGTATCGCCGGACGCCACTTCTATCACAGCCAGTGATGCAGAGTCATGCCCGGCCACGGCGACAGCGCGCTGCCCCCCGGCATCGAGGGAGAAGCCGGTCAGGGGCAGAGCCTCATCGCTTAACGGGGCGGGGTCGGAGATGGCGCGTGCGGCCGGATGCGTCCGGGACAGCACGGTGGGCCTGCTGAATGTATCCTGCAGTATTTCCTCCTGGCTCAGCTGGAAGAACTCACGGGTTACAGTGTTCTCCTGTTCCCAGGGATCACGATATATTCTCGGTCGCTGCTGCATTGCGTACTCCACCACCTGCTCTGTTCCGAAGGAAGCTGCGAGGTATGCGGTCATGTGCCGTCCGAGCTCCTCGACGGCATGATCCGGTTTATCCTGCAGATCGACTGCATTGTACAGGTCGGGAACCAGCAGGTGCAGGGTGTGTTTTTCTGCCCGTGCGGCGTCGACGGGCGCTGCATCAGCGTCGCCGGCGGCGAGGAGATAAGGCAGACCGGCACGCAGCCACAAGGGAAGTATTTCGGGCGTGGCGCAGTGCCGCATCAGTGCGTAGGAGGAGGTCAGCCCACCAATTTTGTGCCGCAGGCGCATCGGATCAGCTGTGCGGGGTGCGGAGGCATCCAGCACTTTCACCTGCGGGAACGCTTCTCCCACCCGCCCGACGGGCTGGTGGGAGAAGAAATCTTCGCCCTGGTGCAAGACGAGATGCGATGCGGGAGGGTTCTCGAGGTCGAGGATTCCCAGCTGGCGCTCCAGGCCGGTGGCGAGGATGTCATTGATCTCATTAATTCTGTTTTCATCCCAGTCTGACGGGTACCAGGCCGCCACCCGTTTCTGCACCGTTTCCCGTTGGAATCCCGGCGTCTTCATTGCGGTTTCAGCCTGAATCTGGTCTTCGTCCTGTACCCGCACGCTGAACCCAAAAGAGTCCTGCTCGACCGGCTCGGCGGTGATTTCCAGCTGCTCTGCTTGATCATTGATGACTGTGGGCACATGCTGCCGTGAAAACAGAAGCGGCTGCAGGGGTGCGCCTCGATCCAGGGCCTCCTGCATGATCCCGGGCGTCCTTCCACCGACAAAAAGACGGTTATCCGAGATTTCTCCCTCCCACAATGATCCGCGGAGCCGGCGGATGGCTATTCGACCACTATCTTCGTCTCCGGGCGCATCTCGTAAAAAGAGGTAGAGGGTCTGACGCTCACCGTCGCAGTGCAGGTATGGAGGCCAGGCGGGTGGGAGATCGTTCTCAGGATCGCGGTGCAGAAGCGCCGGTTCGGATTCATCGTCCACCGCGGAGTCAACCAGGACCTTTCTGTCGATGACAAACAGCACTCTGCTGGTTTGCTCGTTCCAGTATATGTGGGCCACGGACCCATGAAGCTCCGGTGGCGTGTCGTGCCACAGACCCAGGTACCAGGCTGTCGCACCACCCATGAGAAGAAAGACTCCCAGCAGGACTACCGGGAGAGTCCGGGCCATCAGCCCCGGTTTATGCCACCATCGCGGGGGAGGAGGTACCTGCTCCTGCACGTCCTTATCCCTCCATTGGGCCGGCGGGTATCGGCCGGCGCGGCTTCTTCTCTAGCATGTCGCACCGGGGTAGTGTGGCATACCGATCCGCATCTGAGATCTTTCGACCCGCTGCCAGCCGCCGTGTCAATCATCCAGGCGGGAGGGATGGGGCAGACGGGCGCGAATAATGTGTTCGCCATCATCATCTTCGGCAACAGCCACCATTCCGTGGCGTTTTCCTGTATCCAGGTAACCAAAGGGCTCGGGGGCGAGCGCTGCATCTGCAGTGATTACTGAGCTCTGCCCGTAAAACTCCAGGTCAATGATCTGTCCGGTGAGCATTGGATTGACGGCATATGCGAACCGGCCGTCCCGTCCCGTCGCGGCCCAGGCGCTTTCCAGCCATTCTTCCTGCTGCCACGGTTCCCAGGGTCCCGGGTTTGCACTCGGCTGCACCAGGATATCAGCACCGTCGAGCCGGCCCAGAACGTCATCGATGAAAGCATCCAGGCATACGGCCACGCCCAGATTACCCAGCGAGGTGGAAATGGGTTCTACCTGCCTCAGGTCGCCCGGAACCAGATCCAGTCCGGTAGATTCTTCCAGGTCTATGAGCCGCACTTTCCGCTGGATTCCGATGATTTCTCCCGCCGGACCGAATACTACGCTGACATTGTGCACATCCCGCGTGTTGGGATCTTCCTCGGGCGGCGCCCCGGGTACGTGGTTGGGCACGTAGCGGGCCAGGGTGGCATCTGTGAATGCGGCGGATCCAGCCACCAGATATACCTCATATTCCCGCGCCATCTCGGAGAAAACGGAAAAATAGCTTTCTGCCATGCTCCCCTGGTAGGTCAAAAAAAGGGCGCGCGGCCAGCTCACGCCGTGTCGAATCTTGTTGTATCCGACCCGGAGAAGATTTTCCCGCACCACACTCTCCATTGCCTCATCCAGCTGATCGGCACCGGCCAGCGCTTCCTCCTGACCGAAAAGAATCGTCAGGAGCCCAACATCTTCGGGAAAGGCCACCAGCGTGTCCGGTCCCAGCTCATCCTGCTCATTGGCCTGCTCCATCAGGGAGTGGATTGCCGAGCGGAAGCTTTCCATGCAGGTATAGGTCTCTTCGGTTGCCTGCATCTGAATTGCCACCAGTTTAATCTCCTCGGGTGATGTGCGCTCCGGGGCGGTATGATGCTTGAGATCCGATTCTTGTGGTAGTGATGTAGAGGCAATTATGACGGCAAATGCAATCCCCAGCAGCACTGCAGTCAGGATAATCGTCCGCCCGCGTTGCACGATATACCTCCCCTTCCCCTCCATGTATCCGATGTGACGGCCGTATTCTTCGCCACTCAGATGGGGAGATCCTTTCCGGTGATCTCCCGTATGCTACCTGTCGTGTTGTGTTTCGTCCTGTGCGGGGGTCACGTGATAGATTGTCTGAAAAAATGGAGCGGTCTGCGCTACCCTTGTGGTCAGTGACAGGTATTGCAGGATATTGCCGGGGGCGCGAGGAATAAGATGTTTACTACAGACTACCGTTTTCAGGGTCGATTTCTTCCTGTGTGTTCCGGCAGGGATCCTCTTCATGCGTAGAAGGGAATGAGAAGGTTGAATGTGGGGTCGATGTACCGAACCCGGTGGGCGGTTCCCGTCGCCCTGTGCCTGTGTCTCGCAGCAGGGGCGGCCGCCGAGTCTTCTGCACCGGGATCTGTGAGACTGGCTCCATTCATGGAGATCCTCGACAGCGATCCCCCCGCCAGGGGAGATCTGGCCGCGGCCCGGGTCAGGGTCGAGGAGTTTTACCCTCTGGGACGGCGAGACGCCAATCTGGGCCACCGTTCTTCTGGCGCCTGGATTCGGGTTCCGCTCGGCGATCTGCCGTCCGGGCAGGGCAGGCGCCTGTTGGAGATTGGCAACCCCTCCCTTGACCGCGTGGAGGTTTACCTGATTGGCCGTGATGGGGTGGTTCAGAGTCACGAGGGGGGCAGGATCCTGCCGTTTGATGCGCGAGACGTGCTTTACCGGACCTTCGTCTTTCCCCTATCCGAGCAGGTGGAGACCACCGAGATGTACGTGCGCGTGGAGGCCAGTGGTGCCCTCATGTTTCCGATGTCCCTGTACACGGCGGACGCATTTTTGACCTATTCGCACCGGGACATGCTGCTGTGGGGTGGGTATCTGGGAGTACTGTTGGCCCTCAGTATTTATCACCTGCTTCTCTATGCATCCGTTCGGAGACGGTACTACCTGCACTACGCCGGCGTTGCTGCCACTTTCATGTTTTTTCAGGCCACTGATGCCGGGCTCGCCTACCAGTTCATCTGGCCCTCACTACCGGGGTTTAATGCAGTGGTGGCGGAGATATTTGGCGCACTTCTTCTGCTTTTTCTCTTTTTCCTGTCCCGCAACTACCTGCGGCTTAACCGCCTTGCCCCCTGGTTGGACCGGGCGGCCCGGGCCGTTCTGGCTGTAACCGCGGTCTGGACCGTGCTCATTCCCCTGCTGGGACCCAGCGTGGCCATGCGCGGTTTGATGGTGCTGGCCGCAGCATTTTTTGCTGTTGCAGGGATCGGCTGCTACCTGGGAATCAGGGCGGGACATGCGAGGACCCGGTACTACGCAGTGGCCCTCGGGGGATTTGGGGCTGCCGGTCTGGGGAGTGTGCTGCATAACCTCGGTGTTCTTGCTGGCACGGTGCTCACCACGCACGGAATCAAGATCGGTTCTTTGTTTCTGGTGGTGGCGCTGTCGGTTGGCATTGGGTCCACCATTGCTGAGGGCGAGCGCGACCGTCGGCGGCAGCGTGCGGAGAGGCGCCGTCTTGCCGGAGTACATGACTTCACTACCGCGGTCACCTCAACCCTGCGAGCCGACCACGTGGCCCGGTATGCTCTGGACCGGATTCTTGCGCTGACCCCATGGGGGTCGGGCATATTTGTGTCTCTGGCCGAGCATCCGGGAGTGGTTATGGGAGTGGCTGGGTCGGGGGCTGACTGCGATGAGGGGTTACGGCTGAGCGAGAGTCAGGATCAGTCCCTGCGCGTGATGGCGGCCCGTCCCGGGTTGCGTCGGATTGTGTGGTCGGAGGTGGGCGATCTCCGGATGGGAGAGTCGGACGCGGTGCACATCCTGTCCATTTACCACAAGGCTCGACTGCTGGGCGCGGTGATTGCCCCGGGTGAACCTGAGCCCGAGGGGCGCGCGACGGAGGCGATACTCAGCGATTTCGCCGTCCAGGCAGGAACCGCCCTGGAGAACTCCCGTCTGCTGGCGGAGGCGCACGAGCGGGCCGAACGGGACCCTCTGACCGGTCTGTACAATCGCATGGGATTTTTGCCGCGGGCCGAACAGTGCATTATGAGGACGGTTGGCCGGGACACAGACCACGCGCTCATTATGCTGGATATTGATCATTTCAAGCAGATTAATGATCGTTACGGTCATCCGGCAGGAGACGAGGTTCTCAAGTGGTTGGGGCAGCTCTTGCCGGATCTGGTGCGGGAAGAGGATCTGCTGGCGCGCTATGGAGGGGAAGAATTTGTGATTTTTCTGCCGGATACGGATCCTCGCACCGCATGGGGAGTGGCGGAGCGAATCAGGGAAAGGATCGCCTGCGGGGGTTCCGTGGGCAAAATGGCCCGCCTCGGATCTGTCACAGTCAGCCTGGGGGTGGCCAGCGTTTCCGAAGAATCTGATTCACTGTTTGAGCTTATAGATGGCGCGGATCGCCAGCTTTACCGGGCGAAGGAGGCCGGGAGGAACCGGGTAGCTGTCGGTTGAGGAAATGCCGGACCGGAAAATGCTGCCCGGCCCGGCGATACTGCTACCGGTCTTCCGCCAGGTTCTCCAGGTGCTGCAGAACGCCGGGATCGATAAATCCGGGCTTCGGCATGCGTTCCTCGAAGTTCTCCTCGCCCCCCCAGGCATCCAGCTTCATCTGTGCCTGCTCATCCAGCGAATCAGACGGCTGTACATCGTAGCCCAACTGGTTCAGGCACCCTGTT
>PWGR01000002.1 GCA_003554565.1 Clostridia bacterium | reverse complement strand
TCTGCGCATATTTCTCAACCTTTCAATACTGCTGTAGTGCGGCGTGCCGCAACCACTGTCAGGCTGATGCGGAAGAGACACTACCTGTTTGGTGACGTTCCCAGATTATCATCAGTACACAGTACAGCCCACCGGTTCTGCCAAATTGCAAGAGTATTGTTTCACAATCAGAGACAAGTGCACTGGCCGCACGCAAGATCCGTACTTAGCTGGCTGTGCTCATAATGTATTTGAAATGAAAAGTGAGAAATTTCGCACAAGGGCATGACATTCCGGCCGAGGCTTGTTAATATATATACGAAGTAGAAGGGAATGAGAAGGAGACATCTCACAGCAGGTACTTCGAGATGGCGGTATCTGTGGGGCTTTTGCCGGATCAACTGTTCCATTAGGAACCGCGATTCATCCTGACTCGTTCCTTCACAACGGTCGAGATTTGTTTTTCCCACACGGGAGAGAGGAATCCCCTAAGACATGATAAACAGAACGACGGCATTGCTGCTTGTGGTGTCCGTGATGCTGGCGATGTCACTCGCCACTGCCGGTTGCGATTTGGATGGTGACGCGGAGGAAGACCCCATAGTATTCGCCGACATGGGCTGGGACTTGCTCTGGATAAATAATGCCATCGCAGGGTTCATCATCGAGGAAGGCTACGGCTACCCGGTTGAGGAGACGACGGTGGATACACCAGTCGCCCAGACGGCAATAGTGGAGGGCGACATCGACATAATGATGGAAGTCTGGAAAGACCAGATGCGGGATTGGTGGGAGGAAAACGTAGAAGAAGGAAATATTCTCGATATGGGGCCCACCTTTGCGGAGGGCACGCAGGGATTTTATGTCCCACGGTACGTCATTGAAGGCGATGAAGATCGGGGCATAGAACCCATGGCACCGGACCTGGAATCTGTATTTGACCTCAAGGACCACAATCATCTGTTCCCCGATGAGGCAGATCCAGATATGGGACGTATTGTCATAGGAGTCTCCGGCTGGGAGGCCACAGCGATCAATGAGGCCAAGGTAACGATTTACGGGCTGGACGATTACTTCAACGCGGAGGAAGTAGGATCCACCGCCGCGGTCGAGGCCCTGATGGTTAGCTCGCACGAGGCCGGAGATCCCCTCGTGGTGTACTACTGGGAGCCAACCTGGCTGTACGGGATGTATGATTTTGTCATGCTGGAGGAACCGGAACACTCGCCCGAAGTGATGGCACAGCTTTCTGATGTTGCCTCTGGCGAGATGGACCTCGACGATTTGGATGAAGCCTGCGGATACGAAGTTATCTCTGTGCCCATGGGTGTTTACGCCGGTCTCAAGGACCGTGCACCTGAGGTGGTAGAGATGTTGGGTAACATGAAGATCGGGGCGGAAGAAAACAGTGCTGCGGCCGGTTGGATGCATGAAGAAGATGCCGAACCGGAGGAAGCGGCGATATGGTACTTGGAGAACTTCGAGGAACGCTGGCGCGAATGGATTCCGGACGAAGAAGTGGAACAGCGGATCGAGGAAGCGCTCATCGAGGCTGGCGCAGACCTGGGAGGCTGAGTCAGCTGGTGGTTAAACAAGTTCTCAGGAGAATTCTGCGAGTCGGGGGCGCATGGGTACTCCCGGCTCGCGATTCCGTAGGGTGCGACCGATTGTGGGTTGGAAGCCAACCCCCCCGTTTTTGGCAGTCACGAACCACACATAGGAGGTTCGAAGAATAGTGAGAGAAACACTGGTGAGTTTTCTGATGGAATACCCCGATGATTGGCAGCTCCCGCTGGCTGGATGGGTGGATGCTATCACGGACTGGCTCATTGCAGAGGGAGGGATGGTCTGGGACGCCCTCTCTTACGTTATACTATTCGTGGTGGTGCGCACAGAGCGGTTTCTCCTCTGGCTGCCGTGGTCTGCGATGCTGGTCATCTTCTTTGTGGTGGCCGCATTTGTGGTGGGACCAAAGCTGGCAGCAGCTCTGTCAGGAGGATTCCTCTTTATTGCATCACTTGGCATGTGGGATCCGTCCATGGCTACTCTGGCTATGGTTCTGGTGGCCACGGCAATGGCGGTGATGATCGGCATCCCCGTCGGAATCCTCATGTCGAAATATGAGGTGCTGAACCGATTGATACGTCCCGTTCTGGATTTGATGCAAACCTTGCCCAGCTTTGTCTACCTCATACCCGTCGTTATGATATTCAGCATTGGCAGGATACCGGCGCTCCTGGCCACTCTCATCTATGCAGCTCCACCCGTGATAAGATTGACCAATCTCGGGATAAGGCAGACCGCATCAGATGTGGTCGAGGCGGGCAGGTCCATGGGTTCCACCTCTATGCAGCTGCTGTTGAAAATACAGCTGCCGCTGGCCCTTCCCAGTATCATGGCAGGCATCAACCAGACGGTTATGATGGCCCTGGGTATGGTCGTGATAGCATCAATGATCGGCGCAGGCGGCCTGGGTGTCGAGGTGTTTAGAGGCATCGGTCGGCTGGAAGTTGGTCGGGGTTTTGTCGGAGGTATCTGCATCGTTGTTCTGGCGGTAATCATTGATCGATTGACCCAGCAGGCCATTGAGGGTCAGGGAGAATCACACAATGGTTAGTCTCTCGAGGGAGGCGCAAGATAAAGAAATGGGAACCGAAGATTATGCTATTTCCCTGCGAAACCTTTACAAAGTGTTCGGGCCAGATCCAGATCAGGCCATGCAGCTGCTCTCCGAGGGTGAGGGCAAAGATGAAATCCTTGAGAGCACCGGGAACACCGTTGGGGTGCACGATGCGAGCTTTGACGTGGAGCCGCAGGAAATCTTCATAGTCATGGGACTATCGGGGAGCGGCAAGTCCACTCTTCTCCGCTGTGTAATCCGGCTCATCGAGCCCACGCATGGTTCTATATTCCTTGACGGGGAAGACGTTACGGAGATGGATGATGGGCAGCTCCGCCAGCTGCGGCGCGAAAAGACCGGCATGGTTTTTCAGCAGTTTGCACTCTTTCCGCACCGCAAGGTCATCGACAATGTCGCCTACGGGCTGGAAATTCAGGGCGTCTCAAGAAAAGAACGTCATAGAAATTCAGCGGAAATCCTCGACACAGTGGGTCTTTCGGGCTGGGAGGACTATTACCCCGAGAACCTCTCGGGTGGGATGCAGCAGAGAGTGGGACTGGCCCGGGCCCTGGTTCACGACCCGAGCATCATGCTGCTGGATGAACCATTTTCTGCCCTTGATCCGCTGATACGCCGTGATATGCAGCAGGAGCTTCTGGACCTGCAGAAGCGCCTGAACAAGACCATGCTTTTCATCACTCATGATCTGGACGAGGCCCTGCGTCTGGGTGATCGGATTGCCATCATGAATGACGGTGAAATTGTCCAGATCGGGACAGCCAAGGAAATCATAACCGAGCCGGCCGATGACTATGTGGCCAATTTTGTGCAAGATATCGACCGGGCAAAGATCCTGACCGCCGTCGATGTGGCAACGGCGGAGGTGCCGGTGCTCAGGCAGGATCATTCTGTCTCGGGTGCCTGGCAGGAGATATCGGAGACGGATGCCTTTTACGTTGTTCTCACCGATGAACACCGCCGACTTATCGGGATGGTTTATTCGCACGATATTAGGGCACAACTGGAAAATGGTTCGGTTTCCCTGGACCCGCTTCCGATCCATGAAATGGAACGTGTTTCTCTCGAGCGGCCGGTGGAAGACCTTTTCCCCCTGCTAAGTACCAACAGCTCTCATCCCCTCGCGGTTGTAGACCGTGACGGGCGGCTCGAGGGGGTTGTGGATGCATCGTCGCTGGTGAGCGGGCTGACCAAGGACGGTGAGGTGCCGCGAGGCGCCTCACAATGAGCGCGGGTCGAGGGGGCTGACGGGTTGCCGCTGCTGGGGCTCGTGGCAGCCTCCTCTACCTCTGTGCGTAAATATGTACCGATTCCTGGGGTGAATGCCATTCCTTACGATCCCGTACAGGTCAGAAAAGTACTCTGGCTACGTGCCCCCCCAGGATCTTCATGACGGCGAACACAGGTATTCCAAGGACCATACCCGGAAGTCCCCACAGCGACCCCCCTGAAATTACGGCAAATACCACGACCAGCGGGTGTAGGCCGGTTTTGCCACCCAAAATGCGCGGGGTGACAACCAGGCTTTCCAGCTGCTGCAGCAGAAAATACCCTATCATTACCCGCAGTACCAGGGCCCAGGAGTCGAATGCGGCAACGATTATTGCCGGCACCGCCCCGATGAATGGTCCGAAGTAGGGTATAAGGTTGGTCAGACCGGCGATCGCCCCCAGAATCAGGTAGAACCGCACTCCCATTAGCATTAGCATGATCGCGGCGGAGGTGCCGATGATTATGGATATCAGAAGGTACCCGTGCAGAAAACCGGAAAGAACCCGGTTGATGTCATCCAGTGCCGCTATGATCTTTCCCCTGTATCGATGTGGCAGTATCTGGTACAGGCCCCGGTGCAGTTCGTCCCCATCTCTTAACATGTATGCAGCGAGAAAGGGGGTCAGGATCAAATATAAGATGTTGCCCATGATTTTTCCGAACACTGCCACTATTGCATCGACATCCGTAAGTCTCTGCTCCAGGGCAGCGAGGGCGCGAGTCACACCGCGGCCCACAGTCTCATGCAGAAGCTCCGGCGGGACAATGTGAGCGTACTGTTGTTCCAGGTAAATAAAGAATTCCTGTGTGACGGTTATGTAATGAGGTATGCTGGTTACCAGCCGGCCAATTTGGACGATAATTCCCGGCAGAAGGAAGAAAAGTGCGACGGCTATGGCCAGCATTAGCAGCAGATATGTGGCAGCAATCGCACCCTGTCGCGTTAGTCTGATCCGCCGCTCCATGAACCGGACCACTGGATGAAGAACGTAGGCCAGAATCAGGGCCAAAAAGAACGGGGCGAGAATTTCCCGCACCTGCAGCAGCAGTACAATGATTGAAAAAAAGATACCGAGAAGAAACAGGAATTTGATCTTTTGGGTTGCTTCGGAATTTGTGGTCACATTGACCTCCGGTGCCCGTGATGGTGAATTGCGTGCGGTTGCGGAGAAAGTTCCCTTATACCCGTTCACAAATTAAGTAGTTCTCTGAAGATTATTCTACAATAACAACAGCCCTAACAACCACAAATTCTGACTGCCTGCAGGTGTATATGCAGCTTCCACAAACTTCTGCCCGCTTTTTCTTGACTTGCCGCGGGGTGAGGCCATATCATGATAGAACAAATGTTCGATTGGGGTGATGGTATGGCCGTCCTGTACGTTAAGCTCGAGGGATTGTATGCCGGACTGGAGAGGACTCGATCCATGTCAGCCGGTGCTGTTATTGTCGTTCGGGATAACCGGGTCATGGATTTTTGCTCGCGTGCGCGGAAGCGGGGAGTCAGATGTGCAATGCCGTCCGGACACGCCCGCCGGTGTGTACCGGGAGCCTCAGTCGTTGAATTTGATCCTGCCCGGTATAAAAGAGTTCACCTGGAGATTCTTCCTCGCCTGGGGGTCGAACTTGCCCCCCAGGTGGAGGTGGTGGCACCCGAGCGTATTTTTATCCGGCTGGGAGTGCGGGAGGAGGTGAGGCGGACCGCTTCCCGGCTCCCCCAGCTTGTCCCGGATGACATGGGACATCG
>PWGR01000240.1 GCA_003554565.1 Clostridia bacterium | reverse complement strand
CTGGTTCTCATCACGTTTGCCGGTGCCCTTCCTGCGCTGTTCGCCCTGACGGTTCTGATAGTCGCATTGTGGTTTGCAATATCCAGGATTCGCCTGCGATTGCGGCGTTGATTTGTGATGCAACAGTGTCTCTCATGCAGTTCAGAAAAAGTAAGCCGGGCAGAAGGCGGAATCAGCATCGCCACTCTGCCCGCACCACCTTATTTTCGGGATCGCATACGGCGATTCATGTTCGTCGACATTAACACCGCCTGCGAGCTGCCCATGCAATCATAGATAGGTGAATAGATACCGGTATTGCTCCAGTAACCGGCGGTTGTGCGCATCGCCTCCAGGCAAGTTGGCGCTGGCGAACAGGGGTGGGTCTCCCTCCTTTTCACCCAATCGGACGGCCACCTCGCAAACCACCGCGTTAAGCAGCGCCGTGGCCACTACTGTGGAAGCCGGGCCGGCCCTGTGACCTCCATCAGATACCGGAACCAGGGCATCACCCGCAGGCACCTCCAGGTCGATTACCAGATCACACACTTCGAAGAGACGTCGACCACTCCGGTGACGCGAGGTCACCGACTTCGAGTAGGGCAGGGAAGTCACACCGACCACCCGCAAGCCCGCATCCCCCGCTGCCTCTGCCATTTCCACCCCGGCGGCATTCCTCCCTGAGACGGAAACCACAATAATCATCTCACCGGATCTGGGACGCTGCGCCTCCAGCCATATTGGCGCGTGGCCCTCGAGCCGCTCCATACGCGTGCCCGCATCAATAGGGCGCGTATCTAATGTCAATCCGGGTACAAAAACCGGGTTTATGTGGGGCAATCCTCCGGCGCGATAAAACAGATCTGATGCAGCAATAGAGGCATGCCCCGCACCGAACACAAATATGCGCCGGTCGAACTCGACTGCTTCGACCATCCATACCACCAGCTGCTCCAGAACACCCTTCTGCTTCTCGCTGGCGGAATGCACCAGCTTCAGCACATGCTTCATGTACTGGTCAAACCCCTTACCAACCATGTCGTCGATACCCCTCTTCTGCGGACCGGTTTAAATCCCGCGTGTCGGGCCGGTTAACACTGGCATACAGGGAAGGTGTTCTCCCGCTGTGCAGGAGTCGCTCGGCCACCCCGGCCGTAAGCGCCCACATCGCCGAAACAGCGGCAATGCCGGAGACGGGAATCAGTTTCTCATCCAGACCATCAAATGACAATGCCGCATCACCATAGGGGGCCCGATTATCAATGACGATGTCAGCCACTTCAAAAAGGCGTGCACCACTTGAGTGCTGGGATGTCAGCCGGCGAGAGTACTCCGGCGAGGTCAGCGCGATCACCAGGACTCCGTACTCCCGCGCCCTCAGGACCAACTCAATCACCGTCTCACTCCTGCCCGAAACCGAACCGGCAATCAGCACGTCACCGCACTTCACGCGAGAGCATCTCAGCACATGTGAAATCAGACCCGCGTTGTCGGGAGAGCATTCGACTCCCTCGCGCTTTCTGACAGGATTTGTCATCTGCAGGTCCCATCGAAGCGGGCGCCATAGAGCCAGACCTCCCGCACGGTGGATAATTTCCCTATCAACAAGGTGCCCGGTATCGAATACGTGCACGGCACCCCCATCAACAACCCTCTGGAAGATGGAGTCGGCCGCATGCTCTATAACTTCCGACTGCGTCTTCTGTACATCCGAGATAATCTCGTGAAACAAACTCCATACCCGCTCCTGCATCAGCATCTTCCCCCTTTTGTAGCGCTCCCGCTGCAGTGAAAGCCGTAACCGCACCAGCTGCAGAGAGCGCCTCCCTCGGGTGGGAAGTTATCCGCCTCCTCGCTGCGCTCAATACAGGCGATCATCTCACAGACCTGCTCTTCGACATCTCTCCAGCACCCCACCGGCACTTCCCAGGTGACGTCAGGGCGCAAAAAGTGCACCTGCCCCCGTACCTCCTGCACGCCCATCAAACGCCCGACCACCCATGCATATAACTGCACCTGAAAAGCGTGATGGTCGGCTCGCTCCGCGATTTCCTCCCGTTCGATGCGGTCCGTCTTGAGGTCAACTACAGTCCAGGTACTGTCCTCATTCAGGTACAGCTGATCGATCTTGCCAACCAGGTAGGACCGCGCAGACTGATTATCACCAGGAAGTGGACAGGAAAAGGCCCATTCACTGTAGGACTGGCGATCTGCACCCGCGTGCAGTATCTCCGCATACAGTTCAGATTTCGTATAGCACCTGGCGACCTGCTTTACCTTTTCGATCAGTTCGTCATCGCCAGGGGGTATCTGTTGTTCAAATAGTGCCACGTGTGCGGCCTTCTCCAGAGAAACCTCCGGAAGTAGTTCGCAAACCCGGTGGACCAGGGTTCCGAAGAGCAGGGGATCGCCGTGGTGTTTCTCTCCCTTCGGTCGCACCTCCGCTTCGGGCTGCAGTTCGGGCCACCGGAGAATATGCCGCAGAAGATACAGGCGTGGGCACAAACGATAATCGACGAGTGCGGTTACTGAGTGCGAACGGTCCCGCAGTACACCTGCAGGCTCAGCCACATCATACATCCCGGATTTGGCCCTTTCGACCATCGTATCGATGACATCCGGCGATTCGCCTTCCGTCTCCCGCACCCGCAGATCATCCTCTTGAGGAAAGTAGGGATGCCACTGGACCAGGGACTCATTCAGCTCATCCAGCCCCTCTCTGAACCAGCCAAGGAATGTATGAGAGCCGGGCCGAATCCGGTCAAGCGCCTCACCGGGAAGCAGGCCGCAGCAGTCCTCGGTCAGGTTCTTGCTCGCGCCCACCAGAACCAGGCGTCTCTCTGCCCGGGTGCAGGCGACGTAAAAGATCCGCTGCTCTTCCTGCAGTGCAGCCTCCTTCTCCCGTTCGCGCAGGCAGTCAAAGAATGAATCCTTGCTCATCTCGCTGATCTTGCGGATGTCATTCCTCGCCCGGGTGGCAACACCGAGTCCTTTCTCCGGGTGGACAATTAACTGGTCGCGGAACCGCTGTGCTGAGGCATCGGCGTCCGGGACTACTACCACGGGGAATTCCAGACCCTTGGCGCGGTGAATGGTCATGACTCTCACCACATCTGCCTCTTCAGATTCCACCGGGGCATTCCCTTCATCGCTTTCCATCTCCGACAGTGCTGCCAGTTCGTGGGCAAATTCACCGGGACTCAGCCCACTCTCCCGCTCCTCCTGCCGCGCCTGAGCAATGATCTTCTGAAGGTTGGCCACTACCTGCTCGCCGTCCCCAGTAACGGCATGTGCCTCACGATAACCACTTTCGTCCAATGTGAACAGGAGCAGTTCATCCAACGAGAGCAACCTGCTCTTATCCCTCCACCTGCGCAGGCGGTTCTTTACTGGCTCAATATCCTCATAATGCTCAGCTGCCGTTTTTAACCTGTCGTAGAAAGTGTGGCCATTCTGCCTGCTTATCGCATAAAGCATTGCGTCATCCAGTCCGAAAAATGGTGAGCGCAGTAATCCGGCCAGCGCTACATCCTCTTTTTCGTTATCCAGCCAGGTGAGCAGCATTCGGATATCAGAAATTTCCTGCGAAATGTAGAAATCCCTGCCGCCTATGATGCGGTGCGGGATGCCGCAATCCTCCAATGCCTCTACCACCGGTTCCACTGCGCTTCTGGCCCGGACCAGCACCGCGACATCCCCGTAGGATCCACCTCCCTTTACATAGTCTTCAATCCAGCGGACCGCGGCAAATCCCTGATGCACCCGCGCCTCATGCGGTGTTTCCTTCTTCTCTCTTCTGACAAGCACCACGTCGGCGGCAGGTCCCAAATCCGGGCGAGGATCATCATCTGCCGGCTTCAACTGCTCGAAACCGCTCAGCAGCTGACAAAAGCAGGAGTTGTATATCGAAATGAGTTCTGCAGTACTCCGGAAGTTCCTGGTCATCGACAGGTCACAGGCACCCAGGTCGCGCAGATTGCGCCTGGCATCCCGGAAGACGTCGACATCTGCGCCGCGAAATCGATATATTGATTGATCGGCATCACCCACAAACATCAAACCGCCCGTCTTGTCCCCAATCGACCGGAGAAGCCGCACCAGTTCCCACTGTATCCCGTCGGTATCCTGGAACTCATCGACCATGAGGTGAGGATACTGCCGCCGCAGCTTCTTGCGCGCCTCCGGTGCGTCCCGCAGCAACTGCAGGGCCATCCTCTGCTGGTCATCATGGTCAATAACCGCCATATCCTCCTTTTTTTGACGGTAACGCTCGTCTGTGTTCTGCATCAAGCGCACCAGGGTCAGAGCGGCGTTCAGCTCTGACTGGTAAAGGTGCCGCTGCGCCGCGTCCCGGTGAACCTGGCGGAGGTTCTCGATTGCCCCCCGCAGCTTCTTCGGAATCGGGCCGGGTGCCCGCAGTCGCCGCACCACATCGCGCAGCGCACTTAGATCCCCGTCTTTTATTGCCGGCCGGACTCTCTCCCACTGCCCGGCCACCACTTCAATACGCGGCGGGTAAGCCTTGGTCTTCTGGACATCCGAGTCCCACCGCAGCTCAAACAGCTCTTCCAGTAAAGCCATGGCTGTACCCGCTTCCTCTTCGGTGAGGCCCCCCGTCTCCTCGATGCCCGCCGGCATCAGCTCCTTCAGGCTGCGGCATGTCATATCGCCTATCTCGGACCAGGAGATGTCAATGCGGCGACCTGCCGCGTGCAGATCCCGGAGCATGCCGATATAGGAATGCCCCTTATCATCCATCAGTTCCCGCAGGTAATCGGCATGAGCCCCCTCCCATGTGGCCACTGCCTCGCGGACGGATTCCGAAATAGCATCGTCCAAAAGGACACGGGCCCTGGAGGGATCCAGCACCTCGAACTCGGGATCCAGGCCGGCGCGGTGTGGGTGCCTGTGCAGTATAGAGGAGCAGAAGCTGTGGATGGTACCCACAAACATTCTCTGCACACTCCAGGCGAGTGAGCGGAGGTTCCGGGCCCGCTCGGGATCCTCATCCCAGGTTCGGCGCCATTTATCCATCAGCTCTTTCCGCAGCCTGCCCTTCATCTCCGCGGCAGCCTTACGGGTGAAGGTTATGGCGGCGACCTGGTCGGGCGAAACTCCCCTTTCCAGCAATCGCTCTATCCTTCCCACTAACACCCTCGTCTTGCCGCTCCCGGGCCCGGCAGAGAGAACAACATCGCGATCAACCACCCGCATGGCCTGTCTCTGTGTGGGTGTAGGCTCGAAGTCCCTGTCAGCCGTCATCTCGCGCCCCCTTCTCTGCGGTCTTCCGTTTTATGCGGCGGGGTTCGTACCGGCAGGCGCCGGAGAATTCACACCATCCGCAGTATTTATCGTCATCGGGCCATACCGGAAAAAAACCCGAGCGGATCTGTTCCCAGTAACGCAGGATCGTGCGGCGACATGTGTCCAGTGCCGCAGACATCTCCTCCTCCGAAACCGAATATTTTTCCGGATTCAACTGCAGCCCGGAAGCCGCCTCGTAAAGATAAAGACCCGACCGCGCAGTTCGTCCATTTATGCTTAGATATCCGCCTCCCAGCACCCGCAGGTCATCAAGCATTTCGCGGGCCGCTTTTATGTATATGGGAACCTGCAGATCACGTCCCTCAATCATGTCCTCCCGACCGGGAGGTTGAGACGTCATCTTATAGT
>PWGR01000042.1 GCA_003554565.1 Clostridia bacterium | reverse complement strand
ATACAGGTCATAATCGCCGCTCTTCAGCCGCAGGTATATGCGATCCTCGTCCACCTGCACGGCCATGGACAGGTCCTCGCCGGACACAGCGGCGGTCAGCCGGTCGCGCATCTGAGCAAAGTTGGCATTGCTTGCACCTTCATAAACATAAAGGGACAGCTCGTCCCACCAATTCTGCAAAAATTCGGTGGAGGAATTCTCTATCTCCAGGTGGTACCGGTCGTCGGGCACGACCTCTTTTATGGCCCCGGCCAGATCGGTATAGGTGGCCCGGAGGTCGTCTGTGGGGTGAAGGGTCACCCGTACCTCCCACAGCCCCCCGCGTCGTACCTCCGATTCCCGGACCGCCGGATGGTCCGCCAGCAGCTCGCGCAGGGGCTCCTCCGTACCGTGCGCCTCGTACAGCGAGGTACCGACCCAGAAGAGCGCCAGACACAGCACCGCTGATATGATTATTGCCGAAACCCGGAAATCTCTCATCGGAAGATACTGACCCCCATCTGAAGATTGGTCACACTACAACCGCTGCAACTGCGCCAGTTACGTGACACAATACTAACATAGCTGACACAACAGGAAAAGGTTGTGTGATAAGTTGCAATATAAAGGCATTACTACTAATTAAGGAGATTTATTCCGTTCTTCATCGCAGAGGGCGCCCCAGAGATCCACCGCGTCGGCGCCGGTTATCTCCACCTGAACCCTCTGGCCCTGCTCGAGAGCCCCGTCCGGGAGGTATATGTAGCCGTCAATCTCCGGCGCCTGCCCGTGGTGCCGGGCGAGCCAGCTGCCGTCCTCGTGCCCATCCACCAGGGCGGGCAGAACCCGACCGACCAGCCGCTGCTTCACCTCGCGCGACTGCCGCTCTGCCGCCTGTCTCAGCCGGTTGTAGCGGCTGCGGCGTTCTGACCCGGAAACCTGGTCCGGCATCTCCGCCGCCCGGGTACCTTCCTCCCGGGAGAAGGAGAAGATTCCTGTGTGGTCTATCGGGGCCCGGCGCACGAAGCCCAGGAGTTCGTCGAACTCTTCTGATCCCTCGCCGGGATGCCCGACTATGAGCGAGGTGCGGATGGAGACGTCCGGGACCTCCCGGCGGATCCACTCCAAAAGACTCTGCACCCGCCGCGGATCGCCGCGCCGCCCCATGCGCCGCAGCACCGGAGGGCTGACATGCTGCAGGGGAATGTCCAGGTAAGAGCAGACGTTATCGCGGTCGGAGATGACCTGCAGCAGTTCACTGGTTATCCCATCGGGGTGAGCATACATGAGGCGGAACCAGGTCTTCGGGTGGGCGGACGAAAGGGACTCCAGGAGTTCGGGCAGGCGGGGATACTCGCGCCCGTCCGCACCGTACTCCGTGGTGTCCTGGGCGATGAGCACAACTTCCCGCGCCCCATCGTGCACCAGAGCTTCTACCTCGGACCGGACCAGTTCCGGGTCCTTGGACCGGTACGGCCCGCGGATGAGAGGTATGGCACAGAAGCTGCAGGTGCGGGAGCAGCCCTGGGCTATGCGCACGTAGCCGAAGTGCCGCGGGGTGCTGCGGAACCGGCGCGAGGCGTCGTAGGGCTGGGGTGATGAGGCGGAAGGTTCAGGTATGTAGGTGTCGCCCCCCGTCACCTGGCGCACCGCCTCGGCTATCTGGTCGATCTGGTCCACGCCGATGAGGGCCCGCAGCTCCGGGATCTCGCGGCGAAGCTCGTCGGCGTATCGCTGGGCCAGGCACCCGGAGACCACCAGATGCGACGAACGGGTCTGCAGGTGCAGAAAGATCTCATCCAGCGACTCTTTCTTGGCATCCTCGATGAAGCCACAGGTGTTTATGATCACCACATCTGAACAATCCGGGTCGTCTATCACCTGGTAACCCGCTTCGTGCAGGATTCCCCCCATGACCTCAGCATCGACGAGATTCTTGGGGCATCCGTGATGGACAAAGGCGACAGTCGCAGCAGATGTCACCCGGAATCACTCCAGCGCACGACAAACGGCCGCCAGAGATAGTCCTGATCCGCCAGGGCTTCGGCCACTGCCGTCACCCACCGCCCCCCGTACCGCATGAGGCAGGGGAGGTAGCTGAGACAAGCCTGGCTCCCGTCATATGGATGCAGGGTGTTTCTGATGAGACGGAAGTCCCGGACGGTATCCCGGTGCCGGCGGCGCAGGTGCTGTCCCGCCTTGTCCCGATAGCACTGCAAGATCCAGCGCATGCGATCCTCACTCTTTTCGTGGATTTGCTCGACCGACGGTGCCGCCTGCTCCAGCTTATCCCAAAGTTGACCGCAGATCACCTCGAACCTCTGCTCCGCCTCTCCGAATGCATCACGAATTATCTCGCCGCCAAGATCATCGAGCACCTCCTCCCGGCGGTTATCGATGGTCTCGGGGCCGCGCACGGGGAAGACAGCATCCTGGATGGAAAGCCCGGCCCGTCTGAGGGCCGAATCCAGCTGGGGATTTACGAGTGTGAGATACATCTGCGGGTATATAGGCGGCACCTCTGTATCGAATATTGACCAGATACCGCCGGCCTGGGCGCGCATGGCGGATTCATCCGGTCCGGCCACAAAAGCCATCACCGGCAGCACGGCATCCTGGGCTATGGGCCGCAGAATCTCGCCGGGGCTGAAGAGGTGGGCATCTTCTGAGATCATCTCGGCAACGCTGCCGGCCGGGAGGCGAAACGACTCCTGCTCGTCGCAGAAGATCTTCTCCCTGCGGATCAGGCGCCTCCTCCCCCGCTCCGTATCCACGAAGATGTGACACTGTCCCTTCGATTCGGGCACTGGCGGTGAGTATCCGGCCATCTCCAGGCGTTCGTGCCCCACCTCGAGCTCCTGTTCAACGGAATACCGGGAAACGGCGGCGCGCTGCAGGACGGGAGCCATGCGCATCCTGGTCCCGGCATCACTTTCGTCCACCACCAGTACCCCGGAAGATGAGAACAGCCCCACGAGCAGGCGGCAGAATGCATCGTTGAGTGCATCTGCCTCACGGGAGCACTGCCGCACCAGCCGGCAGACCTGGTTGTCCTGCGGTGAGCTGATGCGGAGGATGCGCTCCATCTCGCCCACCACATCGTAGATTCCCGGGTGCAGGGGTATCTTGTGTGCCGGGGTCGCAGGCGGTGGTTCCGGACGGAGGGCCAGTGTATGTACCTCTCCCACTGGATCCAGCATCTTCGCCCGGCCGATGCCCCCCCAGTTGTGGTCGGAGATGACCCATATCAACGGGATCACCGGGGTCTCGCACAGCTCCTCCAGGCGTCGAGCATACTCGATGACGCTCAGGACCTTGCACAGGACGGAGCGATCACCTCCCAGAAGCGCCGGACGCACCTGCGCCAGTACGACCGAGGCCCCGGGATCCTTCAGCTTCTCCGCTGCCTCCAGGGCGGGTGGCAGGGCACCCCAGTCAGTATTGCAGCGCAGGAGCCACTCGGCCACTGACTCGCGTCCGGCACGGTGGTCCCGGGAGGAGATGTGTTCGCGCCTGCGGACTGCGGCTCCGGGGCTGCGCGGGTCGTATGAAAAGAAGGAGGAAACCCGAGCGAAATCGCAGAGGAATGCGCGGTAGAACCCGTCCCTGCCGATGACGTCAGATGATATACTGGTGCATGTCGCCCGCATAGGATAGTCTCCATTCGCTCAGATGGATTCGTCGTCAAAGTTTTTGCATACCCAAAATGGTCACATCCTGTCCTTTCTACTGCGAAAGCTCTTCTCCTGCCGGTCGGGCGGCAGTTCGATGGACATCGAGCAAATGTGTGCCGGTTCGCATCAAGGCGAGACGCGATTCTTACGGAGACATCAGAACGCACCCACCAGTGTCGGGGCAGATCGGTGGTGCACACCGTACCGTGCATCTGCAGCTCATTCACCCGGCCGCGGCGGAAAGGACGACGCCGATGAGGATGATGAAGACTCCCTGAATGCGGTGCGGGGTGATCTCCCGGCGGGACAGCCCCCACAGCCCCTGTGGGTCGATGAAGAGACCCGCCACCACTCCCGCACCGACTTGGGTGCCGATCGGTGCCCTGGTCGTGCCGCCCCTGGCCTACCTGATCGGCGGCCTGAACCTTGCAGGCCTTTTCGGCGCTCTCTTTTTGCCTGTTTTTCCCGGCATCCTGAATGCCGCCGTGATCATAGCCGTCGTCCGCACCGTCGATCCCCGGTGTAACTTTCATGGGTGCCGCTCCCTTCACCGGCCAGATGGTGATGAGCCTGCTGCTCGATCACGTGAGTTTCCTTGGATTGCGTCAGTGCGATGCGGGTGCTGGCGGTTCTGATTTTGCTCGCAGGGATGGCCCAACTCGCCCTGTCCGATCTACTGCAGGCATCCGGACGCAGGCTCGCGGTTGCACCCCCTTCGGGGCCCGGAGAAAAGGCGCAAAATTGCCGGATCCATGTTGAAGCCTCCACCTGCATGGCGGTTCCGAGGGGCCCTCCCTCATCTTCGGTCAAACACAGGTTCGGACCTCATACAGTCCGTTCCCTTCGTGGCACACGCTTATCAAGCGCACGCCCCATGGTGTGGCCGTTAAGATCCTCGGGCAATCTCTCGCGACCAAACATCTTCTCACATCCATGTCCGAAAAGAATCCGAGAAGATAAGTAGGGGGTACTGGTCCATCAAGGCATTGATAATAATCGCCGTGACCCGTTGCCCCAGGGATAACTTGCAGCGATCCCGGTCCCCTTCAGTCATGCGATCGATGGTATCAACCAGCCCGATGTGCCGACAGGTCTCTCCGATCACGGGGGCTATACCTTCCGAAAATACCTCTACGGTCACCCCTCGCCTCCCGCCTTCACTCAAATGGCTGAAGCTCGGCCCTCTTCTGTACCAGCTCTCCCAGTCATCCGCGCCCGTCCTGCAGTGACGATGCATACTACGGGATTCCCTTCCGGTACAGCCTGTGGATTCGCCTCCGCTCACGGACTGGGTTCTGGAGCGTTTATCAGCTCGCTCAGACATACCGATCTCTCTGTATGCCCGACTTCAGGCTATCTGGCATATTCAGGGTGTTACCATTACCAGAACGATCTCCTTTCAGGTCGTTGACATCAACAGGTGTCGGGGCACACGCCATTACCTGCAGTCCTGTGTTTCCATCTACATCAGGGATAGCCGGATCGAACTGGGCGGCGGGAAAAGTAGCAGTTTCCGGGATACGTGCCGCGCCTCTTTTCACCGCCAATCACATGAGGATGGCTTACTCCGTTGCGTTGCCAATGGGCCGCCTGCGCACCGGGCAGATGAAGACCCCGAGGTCGAGTCTCTCGGGGCAGGTTTACTGCGTAACTGGGTTCTCAAATGCGGGAGCACATATCCTCTCTACTCTCGCACACTCATATCCGGCAGGAGCAGCGTATTACATTTCAGCAGTCATCGCACAGGTAATGCGAAAACCACTGCAGAATCCGTTCCAGTCTTTCCTCCCGGTGAAGTGGTTCACCATCACGAAAATATGTATGGGATTCTCGGGGGACGATCACCAGCTCCACCTCGCGTCCCAACACTGCCAGCGCCGTGAAGAACTGCTCGGCCTGCTCCAGGGGACACCTGTGGTCCTCCTCCGCCTGGATGAGCAGCACAGGGGTTTCGATCTCATCCACATACGTGATGGGCGAACGCTGCAGATAATGCTCGGCATTCCTCCAGGGGTAGCCGGCAAACTCCCACTCGCTGT
>PWGR01000033.1 GCA_003554565.1 Clostridia bacterium | reverse complement strand
CACGGCCCAATTTCCAACATGCGGCGCTCGAACAGGCGGCAATCTACTGGATACCTCCACTACCACCCGGACCAGACTGCTTCGTGTTGCTGGCGCCACAGCTGAAGTACGCGGCTGCACGTGATAAAATAGCTCAACATATTCAAAATCGATCAACCGATGGGACGTGAGTGATTTGGACCGGAAACAGTTCTTGCCCTTGATATGCGCTGCACTCCTAATGAGCGGGATTTTCACCCTCGCGTTTACGGAACGACCTGTCAGACTGTTCGTGAACGATGCGGAGATAACACCCGAAGTCACACCGTACCTCCATGACGGCCGTACCATTGCGCCAGTACGGCCCATCGCTGAAGCTCTTGGGGCAGACGTGAGCTGGAATGAAAAAACCTGGTCTGTGAACGTAGTCTCGGCGGGTTGGCTCTCACGCCTGATCAATTCGCTGGATGAAGCAGCGGGCAAACTCCCGACGACGACCGAGTCATCGGGAGAGATCCAGACGGTTTGGAGGGTAGATGACCAGCACGTGCTCCTGGAGCACGTCACCGGATGGGACTACGAGTTTCACCTGTGCAATCATGCAACCGGCCACATCGAGTGCATCGTCAGCCTCTTCGACAATGCCCGCCTGAAGAGCATCGAGGAGAACGAAATACTGTTTGTGGGCAAGGGAGGCGATGACACCGGAAACTACTCATTTCCTTACCTGCTCAGGTACGATCTGGAGGGAGTCGGGCTCTGGCGCGAGGAGAAATATCTGGCGCGCGATGTGGTGTTTGGAAAGATGGGTGCGTGGAGTCACGAATTCGAGAGCGTAGATGGCAAAGACGAAATGCTGCTCGTTGATCTGCAGGTGTCGGGTGACCAGATGCTGGCAGGCGGACATAGCACACCCTTTACGGTGGTTTCTGTAAATGGCGATGTGGTCTCGTTGTACATGTATGATGTCACAGCAGTAGGCGCTGGCTCGGCCGAGCTCGACCATCCGCTGGTGACAAAAGTCAAGTGGGAAACAGAGGCACCCGATGTTCTCATCGATTACGAGCCGCTGATAGCGGAGGACTTCCCGTACGGTGGCCGCCTCACAGACTTCGAGCCGGAGAAGCCGGTTACAGTGATAGATATATACACAGATAAACCCTGTGCTTTCTCCATCGAGACGACACCGGCAGACAATCTTAGCTTCCGGTACCACATACACCTCGAGGGCAAATGATCTGTGCGATTTCCGCACAGAGGGCAATCGAAAATCGACAGGAATGCCCCGAGCAACGGGCTCACTCAGATCAGCATGAGTTTCGAGGAGCCGGACTGGCGGTTATTCTCGCCCGACTGTCAGCTGGACGGTATGCCGCCATTTCGGCCAGATCGACGCACCCACCTTCGACAATGAGTCCGGCAGTGAAGATGAGATTGCCAGCTTACGATAATAGAAATGGAGGGTGTCGGCCGGTCCGGTCGGGTCCTGTCCCGGGCGCAGCACGCAAATTCGACCTTCGTGGATTCAGATAATAGCCGATAGCACGAGCACGCAACGGGAGCGCGAGTATGCGACGAATAAGATGGATCTTGCCACTGATTCTGATAGTACTAATCGGTGCCGTTCTGTTTACCATGCGGCTCGCTACCGCAGACGAACCCGATTCCGTCCCAGATCCCCCGTCCCCCGGCCCAATGCACCGGGTGGGTCCGATCATTACGGACCTGCATGGAGCTGAAAATGAACCCACCAGGCACATCCGTGTCGACATCAAGATCGAGGTTGTCGACGACATCGCCCTGGGGCTGGTCAGCTGCCAACAGGGCAGAGTCAAGAACGAGATTCTCAGCGCATTACGATCATTTCACCCTGAACAGATAGAGGGTCAACGTGGAATGAATCTCCTCCGTCGCTCAATTCTGGAGCGGCTGAGACACCTGTTTGACTCTGAGACCGTGCGAGACCTCCACTATCTGCAGTTCATCATACAATGAGCATCTACCCAGTTGTCCTGGACACAGCCAGGCCGCAGATAACCTCATAGATGACGTTGGCTGCGGCAAGCGCGGTGATCTGGGATGAATCGTGGGCAGGAAGCACCTCGACAACATCGAGACCGACCAGGTTGGAGAAATCAATGCTCCGCAGGTACGAAAGGCACTGCGCACTCGTAGGTCCTCCTACCTCCGGAGTTCCAGTCCCGGGTGCGAAGGCCGGATCCAAAAAATCAACATCAAAGCTCATATAAAACGGGCGGCCGGCTGTCACCCGGCTTATCTCCTCTCCCACCTCCTGCGGCCTCATCTGCAGCAGCCGCTCAGCTGGAAGAGTAGTAAATCCCATCTGCTCAGCGGTGATCAGGTCCTCAGCCCCCCCGACAGAACCGCGAATTCCCATCTGAATGGAGTGCTCTGGGAGGATCAGGGACTCATCGGCGGCTCGGCGAAAGGGTGTGGCATGGTTGTACTTCTCACCATAAATGCCGTCCCAGGTGTCCGGGTGAGAATCCAGATGAACAATGCCTACCGGCCCATGTACAGCGGCAACTGCCCGCAACACCGGCAGGCTCACTGTGTGATCCCCTCCCAAACAGAGTGGAATGATGCCGGCGTCCACCACCCGCTCCACCGTTTCTTCCATCCAAAGAAGGCTCTTCCCGGTGTTTCCGGGTACCACGGGGCTGTCCCCGAGGTCTATGCCCGTTAGATGTTCCATAGGAGCTATATCCCAGCTCGGGTTGTATGTCCGCAAGAAACCGGAGACCTCCCGAATGGCTGAAGGACCGAATCTGGCTCCAGGGCGATGAGATACGCCGTTGTCAAAGGGCAACCCCACCACCGCAAGGTCCACTTGACCCAGATCATCTTCCTCACGCGGATGGGGGAACCGCATGAAGGTCCTGATCCCCGCAAATCCGGGAAGACCCCTCTCCTCATCTCCGGATGACCGTCTTTCTGTGATACCTTCACCTGCCATCTAGTCTCCTCCGTTCTCAACTGGGCAGGCCGCCGCACGAACGACCGTCCCGGCTATTTGGTCGCACCAGCAAGGTGCCGCTCCTCTGTACTGTACGACCTGACGGGCGGCATATCCTGCCGGGATCCCCGTTCCTTTAACTTAATCCGGGGAGACCGAATACCATGTAAGAGCGAATTATGTGGAGGTGACCGTAAATCATGAGCAAACCCAGCACTAGCTTCAGTGCCCCGCACACTCGCGGAAATGTCGGTGGTGAGACGATTAAAGGCGCTGCCCGCAGGTACACCGTCGATAGAGACGATACCTATTTCTCAATTGCAGAATCACACGGTGTCAGCATTGATGCATTGTTAGAGGAAAATCCGGGGGTGGATCCAGACACCCTGACCGACGGGCAGATCATCCACATCCCGAGAAGCGATGCCCAAAAAGACATCGAGTGCCCTGAAAACACCCAACCTTACACCATCCGCCCGGGTGATAATTTCTTCCGCCTGGCCCGTCGATTTGGCACAACTATTGACGCCATCCTGGAGGTCAATCCCGACATTGACCCGGACCAGCTGGAAAGCGGAATGTTGGTCTGCATCCCCGCCTGGGATTGGGAAGAAGACTGTCACTGTCCGCCCGGAACCATGAGATACACCGTGAGAAAATGCGACACCATGTTCAGGATTGCAAACCGCCACCGGCTGTCCCTTAAAGACCTGCTGCACACAAATCCAGATATTCAGCACCCGGAGGACATCTATGTGGGTCAGACGATCTGCGTGCCCACTCGGCACACCTGAAGAACCTCGTGCCCGCTGTAGCCTCACCAGAGCCCTCCGAGGCCAAAAACTCAGGAATTCAGGAAAAGGATTGGTGCCTCCGGTCATCGAAATCAAGTAAAAATGGCAATTCGAGCCTGAGTGGATTTCTGACCCGTACGTTGGGGACGAAAGAGGAGGTACAGTATGAACTGGAACGGTTTTGTGGCTTTCTTTCACGCTGACGACCTGAAAGCCACACATGATTTCTATCACGACGCCCTGGGCCTGCCCCTTTACAAGGACCAGGGGGATTGCAGGATTTACCAGGTAGAAGAGGGAAGCTATCTGGGATTCTGCACTCATTTTCCCCCGGCCGACCCGGACGGCTCCATCGTGACGCTGTTAACTGATGATGTGGATGAAGCTTATGAGCTTCTCCGCTCTCACCCATCAGTGACGGTGGAGTCGGCACCCCGTGTCAACGAGAAATTCAAGATATATCACTTCTTTGCCCGCGACCCAGACGGCTACAAGGTGGAGGTACAGAAGTTTCTGAGCTAGGGCCAAACAGCAGGCGATTATCCCCGTCAGATCGATAGAAGTCACATAACATACTGCCGGGCGCATTCTCACATCGCGGTGCGACTCACCGGACACCTGGTCTTCACGGAAGCCAACACCACTGCCTGCGAAATGTCGGCACCAGGCGGCTCTGTCAGATGAGACCGGCGACCCATAATGCACAGGTTGCAAGAAAGGACAACACTCCCCCTACCAGGGTTGATCCACCGTAAGCAATTATGGCCTTGTCCACCTTCATTTCAGAAAGAGAAGTGCAGACCCAGAAATAGCTGGAGTTGACGTACTTGATGACGATCGAGCCCGATGCCCCTGCCAGCATAGCAGCTTCGGGCGATAACCCCAGGGGTTTCAGCATGGGTGCAACGAGAGAAGCTGCAGCTATAACACCTACGGTGGAGGAGCCGGTGATCATGTTGACCAGAACCCCGATCAAAAAAGGTATCACTATAGTCGGAATCCCGGCCTGCACCACGCTCTCGGCCACGAATTCAACAGTCGGAGTCTCCTGGATTATGTAGCTGAGAGATCCACCCAGTCCGGTAACCGCGAAAATGATGGCTGAAGTAGTCAACGCCTCCTCCACCCAGCTGCTGACAGCCTCACTGCGCTGTCTCTTTTTGGCGAGACGTACCGCGAGCAGCAGGCCGATAGAGAGCGCCACCACCGGCCATCCAAGGTAGGCCAGAACGCGGGTCACACCGTTTCCCTCCGACCACAGCAGTGCACAAGCGCTGTGCCCGGCGATCAGAACGATAGGCACCATGATGGGCATGTAGGATGCCGCCACGCCCGGCAGCTCGTCCTCCCGTCCCTCATCCGCTAGAGATTGTCCAGTGAATTCCTCGGACGGAGGAGAGTCAATGCGCGCTCCCACCCAGTTCGCCCATGCCCAGCACCCTATCGCTCCAACGAAACTGACCACAGCGCCGTATATGATAACCATGCCCAGATCTGCACCCAGAACCGCAGCGGCCGCCAGCGGACCCGGCGTGGGCGGCACCACAGCATGCGTCAGCTGCATCGCCCCCACCAGACCAGAGGCCATCAACCCCATGGAAACCCCGTACTCAATTGCCGCCGAATGCACCAGCGGGTTGACTATGACGTAGGCAACATCTCCGAAGATTGCCACACCCAGCACATAACCAGTAAACGTTAGAGCCAGCGGCATCTTTGCCCTTCCTATCAGGTTCACCATGCTGAGAGTTATCCTCTCGATAGCACCGGTGTGCTTCATGGCCTCGGCGATTATTGATCCCAGCACGGTGGCCACGCCGATGCTGCTGAGCGTGTTCCCGAATCCCTCCTCAAATGCCGCGATGAAGGCCTCCTGGTCTACCTGTGGCAGAACCCCGAACAGGAGGATCGGAAGGAGCAGCGCGACGAAGACGTGCCACCTGT
>PWGR01000198.1 GCA_003554565.1 Clostridia bacterium | reverse complement strand
GCTTGTTCATGATTGTGGCCATTTTCTTTCTTTCCGGGCTGCCGCGCACCCTGATTCTTCCCGCCACGGAGAAGGCCGTTGCTCAGGTATCCACCAGTAAGCACCGGGCCACCATAATGGGAACCATTCACAGTGGTCCACCCCTGGCCGGCTCCCTCATATCCGCGGCAGTACCCGCGCTGGCGGTGGCGCTGACCTGGCGGGTAGGCGTGGCCGTCATGGGACTGGTGCTGATTCCCCTGGCACTGCTGTTGCGGAGAATCCTGTGCGCCCTGCCGCTGGATCAAGACGACGCCAGTGACGGGCATGCGGGCCCGGGTGAAAGCATGTTCGCCCTGATAACGGACACCCGTTATCTACTGCCGATTGCTACCTGCGCGATGTTTCAGGGTGCACATATCGTCATTTTATCCTTTTATGTACTGTACCAGACGGACGTACTGCTTCTCTCACCCGTGTTGGCGGGTATCTTTCTCGGTATGGCACAGATGCTGGCTGTGGCCACCCGGCCCGGGTGGGGCCACGTAAGTGAGCTCTGGTTTTCCGGTCGTCGTTCCGTTCCCCTGGCAATCATGAGCGGGTGCGGAATCACGGCAGTGCTCGCGCTGTCCTTCATGCCGCCCACGCCTCCAGTTTACCTATTAGCTCCCGTCTCGCTGCTGATCGGGGCGGGAATAATAAGCGCCCGGCCGATGATCAGCACATTCGCGATAGAACAGACGGGTTTGGATGATGCCGGGAAAGTATCGGCTATACTCCTGGTGGCGACGTGGAGTATGTTCATCATTATGCCCATTGTCTTCGGGGGGGTTGTCACGTACACCGGGTCATGGACTGTTGGCTGGGCGCTGACAGCGGTACTGCTTCTGGGCGGTGGCTTACTGCCCACCGTCATGCGTTCACAGACGGATCGCAGATCAGCCGGGTCGAAGGAATGCGCCGCGGGCGGTACGGATGAGACGGAAGCTTGAGGGATGCATCTGATCGGTGCGGGGCGGCGGGCCGGGCATCTTCCGGTCCTCATAGCCGATGTCATAGTATGTAGGTAAGGATTGAACCGTACCCAGTGAGTGGAAAGGAAGGTGCCCTGCATGCCGGGTGATCTCTTGGAAGCCGTACTGCGCCTTTTGCTGGCGATGGTGATCGGCGGGATCGTCGGGCTGGAGAGAGAACTGCACGACCGCCCCGCAGGTTTACGCACCCACATACTCGTATGCGTCGGTGCCGCGCTGATTATGCTGATATCAATGGACGTGCCGCGCCAGTTCACCGGCGTGCAGGAGAGTGACCCCGCCCGCATTGCAGCGCAGGTGGTCAGCGGCATAGGTTTTCTGGGTGCCGGAACCATCCTGCGAGAGGGAGTGACTGTGCGCGGGCTGACAACCGCTGCCAGCCTGTGGATGGCGGCGGCTCTGGGTCTGGCTGCGGGTGCCGGCCTTTACATACAGGGGCTGATGGCGGCGGCGATCACCCTGGTGGCGCTGCGGCTGCTTTCCCTGCTGGGAGCATACAGCACATTGAAACGCAATGTACTGGAGCTTCGGCTGGTGGCCTCTGACCGCCCGGGGCTGATCGGGGAGACAGGGGAGGTGTTGGGTCGTCAGGAGATCAACATCATAAATGTCCAGATGCAGGCGCGCGATCACGGCATGGTGGAGCTGGTTTTTCACGTCGAGTGCCCGCGCGAGATGGAGCGGGTTCAGCTTCTGGAACGACTCGAGACCATAGAGGGCGTCAAACTGGTGGAAGTGAGCGGGGGAGACAGGAGCAGGGCGGGGGAGTAGTACCCCGGCACTACACTGACTCCAGCTCCTCCATGGTGGCCACTGCGCGCCGCAGGTGGGGGATGACGATGGACCCACCCACCACCAGCGCAACGGCGAAAGCCTCAAAGAATTCTTCGTGCGACAGCCCCTCTTCGTGGCAGCGTATCAAATGATAAGTGATGCAGTCGTCGCAGCGGAGCACCATGGATGCCACCAGTCCGAGTATCTCCTTGGTGCGCACAGAAAGCGCGCCGTCGCGGTAAACATCGGAATCCAGAGCGAAGAATCGACGGATGGACCGGTTGTCTTCTTTGAGGATCTTTTCATTTATCTCGTCCCTGAACTGCTCGAAGTCCTCGAGTGTCAAGAAAAATCACCTCCTGTGACCCTGGATCCCCCCTGCCGGGGACGGGCGCGATGCTGCTGGCGGCATTGCCATCCCTGGGTAGCGACGAGATTACCGTGATACCAGTTCGCGGAAAATATCATCGGCTGCGGCGAGCCCCGGGGACTCCTCGTCGCCCGCGTCCAGGGCGCGCTCCAGCAGGGTGTCGTCGAAGTCAACGGAGGCTATGAGCTTGTCTCCCAGCTCCCCGGCGACTATTTCCCGCTCCCGATCCGAGCGTATCTTGTTGGCCACCACCCTGATCTCACCCACGCCGGCCTCGCGGGCCAGGCCCTCGATTACTTCCGCCGTCTGCATGCTGATGCGGGTGGGCTCGACCATTATCAGCATCACGTCGACGCCTGCGGCAGTTCCCCGGGTCAGGTGCTCAATCCCTGCGCCCATGTCCATAATGACGACTTCGTTGCGGGTAAACACCAGGGAATTGAGTACGGAGCGCAAGAACGAGTTCTCCGGGCAGTAGCAGGCGGAGCTGGCTGCCTTCACCGAGCCCATGCGAAGGAAACGGATTCCGTCGTGCGATGTCGAGTACTCGTCCAGTACGTCGTCGACATCCGGGTTGAGTGTGAACATGCCGGCGCTGCCCCCCACCCGTTCCTCGATCAGCTCCTCGAGGTCGATGAGCGGGCGCACTGGTTCGTAGATGCCCAATACGGCGGCAAGGTTGGCGTCCGGGTCTGCATCGATTGCGTACACATCATATCCATTTTCAGCAAAGGTGCGGGCCAGACTGGCCGAGAGGGTGGTCTTGCCGGTGCCGCCTTTGCCGGATACGGCTATCTTCATGTGTGTCTCATTCCTTTCGGATGGTATTGTTCAATCCTAGCGTTGATTGTAACTCTTCTTCGCCAGTAATTGCACGCCTGGACCAGCTGGCCTCTTCCGGGACGTACCGCAACGGGTTGCGATACAAACGTGCACCAACGTCCAGCGTGGTGATGCCGACTAAATCGTGGATAAACTGTCTTGTCCAGGCAGCAGAATAAAGCAATAGTGAACGCTAGTTCTTTGCAGAACATAACCGCGTTAGTTGGGATTGATATATTGTGATATTGTGGTCTGGAAAGTCAGTATTTTTAGAAGGAATTTGAGATGAAGCGTATAAACGTATAAAGTTAGGAGCAGGACGGCGATAGCTTATGAATTGAGGAGGCCCGCATATGCCTAAGTCGAATGATCGTAAGACGACGGACAAGTCGAGGGATCTTGCGGCCCAGCACATGATCGATGTCGCGGCGAAGAAGGATCTGAGCCTGGTGTGGGATAGGCAGTCCGCACAGGCGCCGCCGTGTCCTTTCGGCAGCGCAGGAATGTGCTGCAGCATCTGTGCAATGGGCCCGTGCGGCATCATGAAGGAAGGTAAACGGGACCGCGGGGTGTGCGGTGCGACCGCCGACACCGTGGTTTCGCGTAACTTCGCACGCATGATTGCCGCGGGCGCGGCAGCTCACTCAGATCACGGTCGTGAGGTGGCGGAGATGTTCATCCGCACCGCACGCGGCGAGGTGCCGGGCTACGAGATCAAAGACGAGGATAAGCTGCACCGCGTGGCGGAACTGTACGGAATCGAGACGGCAGACCGGGACAAGAACGAAATTGCCGAAGATGTGGGCCGCGCCGCGCTCGCTGAATTCGGTCAGAATTCGGGGGAGCTCGCCTTTATCAAGCGCGCACCGGAGAAGCGGGTCGAGCTGTGGCGCGAGATGGGAATAGTGCCGCGGGGTATCGACCGCGAGGTTGTCGAAACCTTACACCGTACACATATGGGTGTTGACCAGGACTACCGCAACCTGATGCTGCAGGGTGCGCGCACCTCACTCGCCGACGGGTGGGGCGGATCGATGATCGCCACCGAACTGCAGGACATCATGTTTGAAACCCCCGGACACCCCTGGCCGACGGCGGACCGGATTCCCCCGCGAGCCCGACTCAACCTCGGGGTTCTGGAAGAAGACCAGGTAAATATCATCGTGCACGGACACGAACCCCTGCTCTCTGAGATGGTCGTAGTGGCATCCAAGGATCCGGAACTGCTGGAGCTGGCAGAGGAGGCCGGTGCTTCCGGTATTAATGTATCCGGGATCTGCTGCACGGCGAATGAGATTCTCGTACGTCACGGGGTCCCCGTCGCTGGCAACTTCCTGCAGCAGGAGCTGGCGATTGCCACCGGTGCGGTGGAAATGATGCTTGTGGATGTGCAGTGCGTGATGCAGTCACTGCCGCGCGTTGCAGCGGACTTTCACACTGAAGTTGTCACCACCACCGAAAAAGCGCACATGCAGGGAGCCACTCCGGCTGCCTTTGACGAGGATGCACCTCTGGAGTCGGCAAGAGATCTGGTGCGCCGCGCCATAGAGAATTATCACCAGAGGCGCGCAGTGGATATCCCCGACATTTCTTCCGATGCCGTTACCGGCTTTTCGCATGAATACATCAACTACATGCTCGGCGGGAGCTTCCGTGGCTCTTACGCGCCGCTGAACAGCAACATCATTGACGGTCGCATTCGCGGGGTCGCCGGTGTAGTCGGCTGCAACAACCCCGCGGTCAAGCACGATGCGACACACGTGGCGCTGGTCGAGGAATTGATCGCCAACGACGTTCTGGTGGTGCAGACGGGATGTGCGGCCATCGCTTCGGCCAAGGCCGACCTCATGCGCCCCGAAGCCGCGATGGAGAAGGCGGGCGACGGCCTGCGCGAGGTGTGCGAGACGGTAGGAATTCCGCCGGTTCTGCATGCAGGCTCGTGCGTGGATAACAGCCGGATTCTCGTCGCGCTGTCCGAGATGGTCAACGTCGGCCAGAGAGAGGGAAGGCTCTCCCTGGGCGATGACATCAGCGATCTGCCGGTGGCCGGTGCGGCACCCGAGTGGATGAGTGAGAAGGCCATTGCCATCGGGCAGTACTTCGTCACCTCCGGAGTGTTTACCGTATTTGGCGTGAATTTCCCCACCACGGGAAGCGAAGAGTTCACCGACTTCCTGTTCGAGGAGTACAAGGACATTTTAGGCGGCAGCTGGGCCTTTGAAGAGTCGCCCGAGGACATGGCCGCCCGCATGATCGACCACATCGACGAGAAGCGCAAGGCCCTCGGTATTGACCGGGCGCGAGAGCGGATTCTCTTCGATATGGAAATGCGGAGAAAGATCGATACAGAATGACCCATCCAGTTGATCGAGTTAATAATAGGGAGGTAGGACCATGTCGAAACTGATCGCCTCAGCGGCCATTAGGGGTGCTCATCAAGCCAGAAACACAGCGAAAGAGCGATTCGAGGAGGCACTGGAGAAATTCGGGGAAGATCAGGTCGTCGAACTCCCCAACACCGCGTACTACCTGCCGGTGTTTTACGGCATGACCGGTCAGGAAGTGGAGACGGTGGGAGACATGAGGAAGATTTTCGATAAGGTGGACCAGCTCCTCCCGCCGGAGCCGGACCAGGATCTGTGGGTTCCCTATCTGGGACATACTCTCGATGCGGGAATGGCGACCCTGTTTGCGGACGAGGTTACGGAAAGTCTCAAGTATCTGGAGGATCCCCTGCCGTACAGGACCGAGGAAGACTGTCCTATGGAGGGCGATGATTTCTGGCTCGGCGCGGCCGACGACATTGTTTTCCGTAAGCGGGGCCTGGAGTTCGTAGACGGCACTGCACCCGGGTTTGCCGCGATTGTGGGCAGTGCACCCACGAACGAGATCGCCGTGGAGATCGCCCGCGAGCTGCAGGAAAAGAACCTCTACGTGTTCCTCATAGGAGAATCCGGCGGCAAGAGCATCGCCGAACAGCTGCGTGAGGAGGGCGTCCAGATGGGCTGGGACAACCGGCTGGTTCCGTTCGGAAAAGATACCAGCTCTGCTGTGTTTGCCCTCGGCTTCGCGGCCCGCGTGGCCATGGCGTTCGGAGGCGTACAGCCGGGTGACTACAGCCGGATCCTCAACTACAACAAGAACCGTACTTTCGCGTTTGTCATGGCACTGGGCGAGGTGACCGATGAGGAGTACGCGCGCGCGGCCGGTGCCATCAACTTTGGATTTCCCGCCATCGCCGACACAGACATTCCGGAGATCCTCCCTACCGGTGTGTGCACTTACGAGCACGTTGTTTCCATGCCCAAGCAGACCGAAGAAGACAAGATACACGAAGAAATCGTCACCCGTGCTATCGAGGTGCGCGGTCTCAAGGTAGAGGTCAGTGAGGTTCCGGTTCCAGTCTCGTATGGTCCCGCCTTCGAGGGTGAGATTATCCGCAAGGATGACCTGATGGTGGAATTCGGCGGGCAGCGGACGCCGGCCTTTGAATACCTGCGCATGCGGGAGCGTTCCGAGGACGTCGAGGACGGCGATATTGAAATCATAGGACCGGACATCGACGACCTGGACCCCGGCTCCCGACTGCCGCTGGGAATACTCGTCGAGGTCTACGGCCGTGACATGCAGGATGACTTCGAGCCAGTTCTGGAGCGAATGATCCATACCTACATCAATGAAGCCTCCGGTGCCTGGCACCAGGGCCAGCGGGACATAAACTGGATGCGCATCTCCAAGGATGGCTTCGAGGAAGGTCTGCGCGTCAAGCACTTCGGCGACATACTGCACGCCCGGCTGCACCAGGACTACGGTGCCGTCGCTGACAAGATCCAGGTCAAGCTCTTCACTGACGAGGACGAGGTGAAGAAGTGGCGGGAGGAGGCCCGCGAGGCCTACCACCAGCGTGATGAGCGCATCATGGGCATGACCGACGAATCGGTCGACACCTACTACTCCTGCATCCTGTGTCAGAGCTTCGCGCCGAACCACGTATGCATCATTACACCGCAGCGTTCCGGGCTGTGCGGAGGATACTCGTGGCTCGATGCCAAGGCCAACTACCAGATCATCCCCACCGGCCCGAACCAGCCCGTCGACAAGGGCGAGACCATCGATGAGACGCTGGGCCAGTGGAAGGGTGTAAACGATTACCTGGCCGAGGCTTCCCGGGGTAACCTGGAGCGCTTCAGTGCTTACTCGATGGTGCACGATCCCATGACGTCCTGTGGCTGCTTCGAGTGCATCGCCGTGATGCTTCCGCAGACGAACGGCATCATGATAGTCCCAAGGGAATACTCGGAGATGACGCCGTGCGGCATGCGGTTCTCCACCCTGGCCGGACAGATCGGTGGTGGAGTGCAGACTCCGGGTTTCGTGGGACACTCGAAACTGTACATCAGCAGTGACAAGTTCATCAGCGCCGACGGCGGATACGAGCGAATTGTCTGGATGCCCAAGATGCTGAAGGACGACGTGCGGGAGCGACTGAACGAGCGCGCCGCCGAGGACGGCTACGATGACTTTGTGAGCATGATAGCAGATGAAGACGTCGGGTCGACCGAGGAAGAAGTGCTCGCGTTCCTGCAGGAGGTCGGGCATCCGGCTCTCGAGTTGAACCCGATGATGTGACGGGCCGGGGGCGACCCCGTGCCGCGACCGTTGATGACTACCAGACAGTGCGGAGGGATCAGAGATGTCAATGACAGCGATGGAGATCTATGCTCTGCTGCCGCAGACAAACTGCGGGGAGTGCGGGACGCCCACCTGCCTGGCATTTGCGATGCAGCTGGCCAACAAGCAGGCGACCCTGGACAGCTGCCCTGACGCATCGGATGAGGCGCGGGCAGCCCTGGCGGCGGCGGCCGAGCCGCCGATCACCCTGGTCGAGATCGGCAGCGGAGATGAACAGATAGAAATCGGCAATGAAACGGTTATGTTCCGCCACGAAGAGACATTCCATCACCAGTGCGGGCTCTGCGTCTGTATTGCCGACGACGCGGAAGATGCTGAAGAGAGAATCGAAAAGGCCGGTGAGCTGTGGTTTGAGCGAATCGGTGACATGATCGGCGCTGAACTGGTGGCTATTGAAGACAGGAGCGGCGATCCCGACAGGTTCGCCGAGCTGGTATCTGCCGTTGTGCAGAATGATAAGCAGTCCCCGGTTCTTATCACCAGTGACCCGGATCTGGTACGCAGCACCTTCGAAGCGGTGGAAGGGCTGGCGGAGGCCCGGCCGCTGGTGCACGGAGCTGACGCTGAGAACTGGTCCGATATGGCAGACATCGCCGCTGAATACGACGTGCCGCTCGGTGTATCTGCTGATGGACTGGAGGCGCTCGCCGAGCTCACCCCCCAGATCAAGGACAAGGGCGTCGACCAGATGGTCCTGGATCCGGGCGGAGACGACCAGCTTCAGACCATGGAACAGCTGACGCAGATTCGAAGGCAGGCGCTTGATAATAACTTCCGTCCGCTGGGATACCCGACGATTGCATTTGCCCGGGGTGATGACCCGCGCAAGGTGGCCGTCGATGCCAGCACGTACGTTTCCAAGTACGCCGGGGTGGTTGTCATCGAGGGCGAGGAGCCCTGGCAGCTTCTCCCGCTGGCCACGCTGCGCCAGAACCTGTACACCGATCCACGAGTACCGCCGGCCGTGGAGGCAAAGCTGTACGAAGTGGGCGAACCGACGGAAGACTCGCCCGTCGTTTTGACCACCAACTTTGCCTTGACTTACTTCACGGTGGTCAACGAAATCGAAGCCAGCCGCGTCCCGGCCTGGGTTGTGGTTGTGGATACCGAGGGGCAGTCCGTACTGACGGCATACTCCTCGGAGAATCTCAATGCCGAGGTTGCTGCCGAGGCCATCAAGGAAGTTGGTCTGGAGGAGAAGGTCAACCACCGGGATGTCATCATTCCGGGTTACATCGCGGTCATGAGCGGTGCGCTGGAGGAAGAATCCGGCTGGAACGTGACTGTGGGGCCGCGTGAGGCCACCGCCATCCCCACATTCATGCGCCGATTGGTATCGTGAGTGGGACGCAGCCCCGAATGATGACGAGAGGTGATGACCTTGGGTGACACCATAGCTGTCGCGGGCAAGGGCGGCACCGGAAAGACCACGGTGTCAAGCCTGATCGTGAGCAAATTGCTGGCGGATGATCGAACCCCGATCCTCGCCGTCGACGCCGACCCCAACGCGAACCTGAACGAGTGGTTGGGGGTGGAGATCGTCAGTACGCTGGGCGATCTACAGGCGGACCTGGTGCAGAAAAGCCGGGAGGAGATTCCGGCCGGCATGGACAAAAGGCGCTTCCTGCACTACCACATGCAGACGTGCCTGGCGGAGGAATCGGGATTCGACCTCATCGCGATGGGACGCTCTGAGGGGCCCGGCTGCTACTGTCACGTAAACGACATCCTCCGGGATTTCCTGGAGGAGCTGACGCCGAACTACCGGTACGTGGTGATGGATAACGAGGCCGGGATGGAACATATGTCGCGGCGTACCGCGCGGGATGTGCAGATTCTGTTCGTTGTGAGCGATGGCAGCCCGATAGGCATCCGGGCCGCCAAACGCATCAATGAGCTGCGCGAGTCCCTCGAGATCAATGTGGAGCAGGCCTATCTCCTTCTGAACCGGGCGACGGAGGAAATCGCCGAAGCCCTGAAGGACGAGATTGCCGAAAGTGGATTAGAGCTGCTCGCGACCATCCCGACAGACGCCAACCTCACCGAGTTCAGCCTGCAGCGGCGACCGCTCATGGAACTCGCGGACGACTCGCCGGCCAAGGCGGCCGTCTACGGTGCCCTGGAGAGGGTTCTGATATGAAGATTGCGGTGATGTACAGGGAAGGCGGGACCTGGGGTGAACAGATCGTCGGCCACCTGCGCGGTGAGGCGCCGTCCGACTGGCAGCTGCAGCTCGGGCATATACCGGAGCAGCTGCCGGCGGTCTTGGAAGACCCGGCGGAGCACCTGCCCGGCGACGTGCCGGAGGCAGACCTGCTTCTGATGCTGCCAGAGAGCTCACCGGCCGTGCAGCTGGTTCCGGAGCTCGCGCGCGCGGCTGGTGTCTCGGAAGTGATCGTTCCCGTCGATGACGAGGCGATCCTGCCGCTGGGTCTGCAGAATCAGATCCGGCGCACCCTGGAATCGATGGATGTGGAGGTTGCCTTTCCGTCACCGTTTTGCACCCTGACGGTACATCACGGCCGCGGCCCGTTCATCCGGGCCTTTGCGGAACGGTTTGGCAGGCCCGAACTCGCTGCTGTGCCGGACGAGGACGGGGAGATAGAAGGATTCAGCGTCGAGCGGTGTGCCCCGTGCGGCAACACTGCTTACGTAGTCGAGCAGGTGCGCGGCCTCGGCGCGCAGGCGGCAGAGAAGCGGGGACCACTTGTTCACCAGTTCTACCCGTGTCTGGCCTCGCATGATCTGATTTACCGATCGGCCCTGGTCACCCGGGCCGCGCTGCGGGCGGCCGCTCGACGCTATAGAAGTGAAATGAAGGAGGGACGGACGTGAGTTTGACCCCAGTCAAGAAAAGCTGGAACCACCAGATAAAGGAAGTTACCATCGGTACAGGCGAAAGTGCTGTCACCGTCGGAGGCGAGACGACGCTTCCGTTTCTGCACGATGAGGGTGACATGCCCAATCCGCCACGCATTGCCCTGGATGTCTTCGATGCGGTCCCCGATACGTGGACGGAGGACCTGATAGAGGCGACGGGCGATGAGATTAATGATCCGGTAGAGTGGGCGCAGAAAGGGGTCGAGGAGTGGGGTGTGGAGCTGATCTCACTCAACCTGACGCAGCATGCCCTCGAGGAAGACCCGGCATCTCCAGAGGACTGTGCCAAGCTGGCAGAGGAAATTGCCGAAGCCACCGGGCTGCCCATGATCGTCTGGGGTGCAGGCGAGGAGGAGCCGGACCGCGATGTTTACCCGGTGGTGAGCCAGGCCCTGTCTGGGCAGAGGTGCCTGCTGGGCAGCGCCAGCGAAGAGAGCTACAAAACCCTGACAGCGACCTGCATAGCCGATGGACACAACATCATCGGGGAGTCACCGATAGACATCAACATCTGTAAGCAGGTGAACATCCTGGTCACGGACATGGGAATGTCCGAAGACCGCATCGTAGTATTTCCGACCAACGGCGCCCTGGGCTACGGCCTGGAATACGCTTACTCCATTTTGGAGCGCACCCGCCTTGCAGCACTTGGCGGCGATCGTATGATGGCAATGCCCATTATCATCCGGGCGGGAACAGAATCCCAGCGGTCCAAGGAGGTAAAGGCGAAAGAAGACGAGTTCCCCGAGTGGGGATCCCGTGCCGATCGGGGAATCGTCTGGGAGGCAACCACCGCAACCTCCTACCTGCAGGCCGGTGCGGACATAGTGACCATGAACCACCCGGAGGCGATTCGACTGATTCGCCAGTACATCGATACTTTCATGAATACTGAGTGAAGAAAGGGAGGTCCCCCATGATTATAGTGGGCGAGAGGCTCAACGGTCAGTTTGACGACGTCGGCAAGGCCATCCAGGATCGCAATCCGGAAGTCCTGCAAAAGCTGGCTCAGGAGCAGGTCGATGCCGGCGCAGATTATCTCGACGTGAGCGTGGGCACTGCCGTGGCGTCGCGCGACAAGCCCGAGGCCATGGCGTGGATGGTGGAAGCAATTCAGGAGGGTACCGACGCGCCGCTGGCCATAGACAGCCCGGTGGAGTCTGTCATGCGGGCGGGACTGGAAAAGGTCAAGAATCCACCCATGATCAACTCCACGAGCGCTGAGCCCGAGCAGCTCAGCAAATACATCGAAATGGCCCAGGAGCACGACGCCGCCCTGGTGGCACTGACCACAGATCAGGACGGGGTACCCAATGATGTGGCAAAGCGGACCGAATTGGCCGGCAATATTGTCATGGCGGCCATGGAGGCGGGATTCCCCTTTGATCAGCTGTACATTGATCTCATTGCCCTGCCCGTGGGTGCCGCGCAGCAGCAGCCGGGCATAATGCTGGATGCCCTCCAGCAGCTGCAGGGTATCGCGAACCCGCCGCCGCATTTCATCGTTGGCCTTAGCAATGTATCGCAGAGCACGGTGAAGAGGAGCCTGATCAACCGGACCTACCTGGTGATGTGCATGGCCAACGGTCTGGATGCGGCCATTGCGGATCCGCTGGACGAAAAACTGATGGACGCGATGATTACGGCGGAGCTTCTGCTGAACAGACAGATCTACAGCGACTCCTTCCTCTCCGCCTATCGCGCCAGCAAACGACGTACGTAATCCACCCGCCCGGAGGTGATCCGGGCCCGGGGCAATGCAGGAATATGAGCAGCCACCTGCGCACCAGATGCGGGCGAGAGGGGTCTGAGTGTTGTCGACGAACACGAGATGTACGGTCACCGTCATGCCGGACGAAGCGGAAATTGAGTGTAGCCGGGGAGATAATCTGCTGGAGGCCCTTCACCGGGCAGAAGTGGAAATCAAGAGTCTCTGTGGGGGAGCGGGGACCTGTGGCTCCTGCCGCGTGATCGTCGAATCGGGGCAGGCCCGGACCGATGACGGGGATGTCATCAGTGAGGGCGATGATCCCCTGGCCTGCCGCACCGAAGTCACGGCAGATCTGCAGCTGCATGTTCCTGAAGAATCCAGACGGGCAGAAGGCGAGGTTTCTGCCGATGAACCGCGGCATGTCCTCGGGACGGTGCGACCCGACCGCGAGGTGCCGGTCGATCCGGTGTGCCAGGTTACGCCCGTCAAACTTACTCCTCCATCTCTAGCAGACAACACCAGTGACTTTGACCGGACCTGCCGCGCGCTGCGCGAGGTGACCGGTCGGGAGGCATTTTCCGCCTCCCATTCAGTCCTGCGCGGAATGGCCGGCAGCCTGCGGGAAAATGACTGGGAGTCGACGGCGCTCTGGGTGGATCTACAGACGCACGGCGAGTTGATTGATCTTCTCTCCCCGGAGGCGGCCGGGGAGGCCTACGGCCTTGCGGTTGATATAGGGACCACGACAGTAGTTGCCGATCTGGTTGATCTCAGAAACGGTGAGTCCCTCGGTCGCGCCGGGGAGTACAATGAACAGCAGCGCTGCGGCGAGGATGTGATCTCGCGGATCAACTTTGCCAGCCAAAAGGATAACGGGATCCAGATACTCAAGGAGGCAGTGACGGGTACCATTAACCGGCTCATCGAGCAGCTGGTGCGTGAGGCGGGCGTGTGCGAACGTGGGATTCGCGCTGTGGTGTGTGCAGGTAACACCACCATGATCCACACTCTCTACGGTCTCGATCCCAACAACATCAGGCGACAGCCCTACATCCCGACCGTGGGGACCGTCCCCCCGCTGCGCGCGGCAGAAATCGAGCTGAATACCGATCCGGACGCCCGGGTTTTCAGTCTCCCAGCGGTGGGCAGCTTTGTTGGGGGAGATATTGTAGCCGGTGCGCTGAGTTCCCGCCTCACTGAAAGGGAAGAGATGACCCTGCTGGTGGACATAGGCACAAACGGAGAGATCGTCCTGGCAGCCGGGGGGTCGCTTCTGGCCTGCTCGGCTTCCGCCGGCCCCGCCTTTGAGGGCGGGGGTATCTCATGCGGCACGCGGGCGGTGCCCGGTGCGGTGGAACGCTTTCGTATTGCGCCGGGAGGCGATGATGTCACCTACCGAACCATCGGTGGACAACCCGCCGTGGGGGTGTGCGGGACCGGGCTCATCGATCTGCTCGACTCCCTGCTGCAGGCCGGGGTCATCAATCGCTCAGGACGCTTCAATACCGAATTGGAATCTGATCGGCTGCGTGAGGCGGACGAAGGGTATGAGTATGTTCTGGTGCCCGGCGATGAGACCCGGGATGGCGCCGATCTGACCATAGAGACGGCGGACATCCGGAACCTGATCCGCTCCAAGGCGGCGATCTATGCGGGAATCCGCATGCTCCTGACCAACCTGGCCCTGGATGAAGACGCTGTCGGCCGGATCCTGATCGCGGGAGGGTTTGGAACACACATCAACCTTGACGCGGCGGTGTCCATAGGGCTGTTCCCGGACATTGAACGCGATCGATTTCAATTTGTGGGCAACAGTGCGCTGCGTGGAGCGAGGCAGGCGCTGATCGACCGCGACTCCATGCGTGACGCACAGGAGCTGGCCCGGGGGATGACATACCTGGAGTTGAGCGCGGACGAGCAGGCGGCCGCCTTCATGGATGAATTCGTCGCCGCGGAGTTTCTGCCGCACACAGAGATGGAGAGGTTTCCCTCCGCGGCACCGGGCGATACCAGCGCTCTGTGAATGGAGGATATATGAAGAATCTATTTGTGACAGCGACGGAACGGGACGTGGGTAAGACCGCCTTCACTGTAGGTCTGCTGTCACTTCTGCGCGAAGAACTGGGAGACGTCGGTTACATGAAGCCGATCGGACAGCGGTATGTGGTGCAGGACGGGATGAAGGTGGATGAGGATGTAGCGGTCATCAACTCCATCTTTTCGTACCCGGACGCCCTGGAGGACATGAGCCCGATCGTCGTGGACCGCGACTTCACGCGCAAATACCTGGACCTCACCGGCACAGATGATCTGATCGAGCGGGTGATGCGTGGCTATCACCACATATCAGATAGACACGGGCCGGTAGTTATGGAGGGGGCGGGAAAGTGCAGTGTGGGCGAGTGTTTCGGTCTCTCCAACATGCAGGCGGCGAAAATGACCGACTCGCCGGTAGTTCTTCTGGCCGAGGGCGGCATAGGCAGCACCGTGGATGCCTGCCTGCTGCAGATGGCTTATATGAAGCAATACGGCGTTGATGTGCGCGGTGTGATCATCAACAAGGTATACCGAGAAAAATATGACGAAATTGTGGAGGTCACTGCGCGGGGCCTGGAGCGCCGCGGCGTCCCCGTGCTCGGGGTGGTCCCCTACGAACCCGTGCTTTCTTACCCGACCCTGCAGATCATTATGGACGAGCTGGAAGTCAGGAGGCTGACACTCAAGGACCAGCCCGATGTGGACAAGAACATCGGCCGCATCGTAGTCGGTGCGATGAAGCCGCATCACGCCCTCAACTACATCCGTCAGGGCGAACTGCTGATCACAGGTGGCGACCGCGGGGACATACTTATTTCCGTTCTCTGTCGCAGCGCCATGTCGCTGCACGATGATACGGGTTTTGCCGTGGTGGGGATTCTGGTCACCGGCGGAATGGAGCCGCACCAGTCCATACTCGATGTTGCCGAGAGGCTGGGCATTCTCGTGCTCGCCACTGATCAGGACACATATAACACGGTCGCGCGAATCAAGGGTATGCGCGTCAAGCTGCGCAAAGGCGATGATGAGAAAGTTGAAGCACTGGTGCCGCTCATACGCGAGCACATAGACCTTGATCGCATTCTGGGTTGAAAATAAGACATCAACGGCAGCGGATGCACGACCTCCGGCAATCGGAAGGAGTGCTCCGCAGAGGAGGTGCAACAATGCATGAATCTGTAGCAATACTGGGCGCGGGACCGGCCGGCCTCGGCGCGGCTGTGGAGCTGGCTGATCGGGGTGTGCAGACGCTGCTTCTGGAGCGGGACCTGCATGTTGGCGGTCGGGCGGCCGAATACACCTGCAAGGCCACATCGGAGTGTGCGCGATGTAATGTCTGCCTGGTGAGCGATCTGGCAGAGCAGGCGCGCTCTCATCCGATGATCGAGTCTCATTTCGGGGTACAGGTGCGCGACCTGCGCGGGGAGCGGGGCGATTTCCAGCTGAGAGCCCAGAGGAAGGGAGTCGCTGTCGATCCCGCCCTCTGTACGGGCTGCGGTCTCTGCACCGTGCAGTGCCCTGCGGGCGGCGAAAGCCCCCTGTACCTTGCGGGATTGCCCGGAGACCGGACCTACCGGTTGGAGCGCAGCCGGTGCGAGAAAGACTGCCGGGCCTGTGAGGAGGCCTGCCCGGTTGGGGCAATCGATCTCGCGCCCGCCGACGAAACCCTCAGCTTCGAATTCGGGCACCTGATTGTGGCCACGGGCTTTCAGCCCTTCCCGGCCACAACGATGGCGGAATACGGCTACGGGACAGTCCCCGCAGTGGTAACGGCCGAGGATCTGGAGGATGGATTGCGTACCGCCGGGGACCCGATAGATTACCTGGGCGATGCGAGGCGCATCGCGTTTGTGCAGTGTGTTGGCTCACGGGATGAAACGGAAAACGGCTACTGCTCTTCGGTCTGCTGCGCCTACACCATGCGCCTGTCGCGCCTGCTGCAGGAAAAGGTTTCAGACCTGCAGCTGACAGTGTACTACATGGACCTGCAGAGTTTCGGCCGCAGTTGGGGACAGTTCCGCGACCGCAGCGCCGATCTGGGCGTGAAGATGCTGCGCGGAAAACCCGCTGCTGTCCGGGCCGGGCCGGGCGATACCGCCACAGTGCTGCGCGAGGACCCGTCAGACGGAGGGCGGCGCAGCGCGGAGCACGACCTCGTAGTGCTGTCTGTGGGGATTGCCCCGGCGAAAGATGCCGGGCAAATGGGTCAAATCCTGCAGCTGACGCGCGACCGCGACGGCTTTTTCACTGTCGGGCCGGGCGAAGCCGGAGCGACTGAGACCAATATTCCGGGAATATCCGTCGCCGGAACCTGTGCGGGCCCCCGCGACATAGAGCAGTCCATAGCCCACGGTCGCCAGGCCGCCCTGGGAGTACGATCATCACTTGAGAAAGGCCGATCGTCATGAAAGCACAACAGCAAAGAGCAGCCATTCTCTGCAGCTGCTGCGGACAGGTTGATCTTACAGAAGTTGAGGAGGCTTTGCAGTCACGTGACATTTTCTGCTGGCGGCATGACGGGCTGTGCACGGAGGATGGCACAGAGTTCATAGCTGGGCGGATGGCCGGTGCTAACCTGGAGGGAGTTCTGATCTGCGCCTGCGCGGATGAGGACAAGGCCCGCCTGTGGCGCCGCACTGCGGCCGCCGAAGACGTACAACCCATCATGACTTCGGTGATCGGACTGCGGGATTTGCCGCCCGACGTGCGCCGCCGTGAGGTTCTCATGGCCGCGGCATACCAAAAGAACATGCTGCCCGTTTCCGTACGGGAAGCCGTGTCCGTACCTCAAAAAGTGCTGGTCCTAGGTTCCAGTGCAGCCGGGCTCCGCGCCGTCATAGACCTGGCAGAAGCCGGTTACGACGTCACCGTTGCCGATGAGGAGGAGCTGGCGCGGAGGGCTCTTTCGCACCTGCCGCCGGATCTTTCTGGACATAACGATGTCTGTGCACTGCGGGACCGGGTCGCAGAGTCGGATCGAGTGTGTGTCCGCGCCCCGGTGCAGGTGACGGGGATAGAGGGCCAAGTCGGTGGTTTTGCGGCCACCTTCGCCCATGCCGATGGCCACAGCTCTGCGGACAGATTTGGAGCGATTGTTCTGGCACCCGGGTGCGAGCCCGTGCAGCGCGGGGAGTTTCTCGGAGTCGACGTCGGTGCCGAGGTCGTACCGGTCAGCCAATTCGACGATGCTATGGCGCGCGAGGAGGGACTGTCGGTTCTTGCGGGTGTCCGTCCGCATCAGGTGGCATTTGTTGTCCCGTCAGACGCGACAGATACTGAGGTGCCGTTCATGTCTGCGGTCCGGGCGGCGAGACGAACCCGTCGGGTGCTCAATGCCGATGTCTACCTGCTGTGCAATGATGCAAAGGTTACTGCTTCAGGCATGGAGCGAGCCTACCGGGATCTGCGGGACGACGGCGTGACGGTGATACGGTTCGATGAGGAAACGCTGAGCCTGGAGGAGGCAGATGTCCCCCATACCTACACCGACCCCGGCGAAATGGCCCATCCTCTGACCCTGCGCTTTGCAGGTGAAGATCTCGATGGCGCTGGGGGGGCGGGAAGCTGGGAGTTACCCTGTGACCGTGTTTTTGTTGCAGACCAGCTGCGTCTCAGCCGGATGGGAGAACGCCTCGCTGATCTCCTCGAATTGCGGCGCGGGGCGGACGGTTTCCTGGGTGACGATAACATATTCCAGCTGCCGGTGGATACTAACCGGCGCGGGATCTTCGTCGTAGGCTCCGCCGGACGGCCGAAAACTGCCGAGGCCGGGCGCGTCGATGCAGCCAACGCAGTGCTGTCGGTGCAGGATCTCCTCGGTGGAGGAGTCATGACGGTGGATCACGCAGCTGCCATCGTTCAGGGTGAAAAATGCGCCCTATGTCTGACCTGCATCCGGTCCTGCCCGCACACAGCTATATCAGTCGATGAAGACGAGGGAGCCGCGGTGGTGCACCGCGAGGCCTGTCAGGGATGCGGCATCTGTGCCGGCGAGTGCCCGGCGGATGCGATCCAGCTGGAGGGTTACTCCGACGACAGCTTCGCAGCCGCTCTGGACGTATTGAGGGGAGTGCAGTGATCATGACGACCGGAGAATTGCGCACCAGTGTGATCGCCTTCTGCTGTGAGAATTCCGCGCTGCAGGCGGTGGAGGACGCGCGGCACTTCGGTATGACCATGCCGGAATGCGTCCAGACCATCCGGGTGCCCTGCGCCGGCAAGGTGGAAGAGGATCACATCCTCAAGGCACTGGAGTCGGGGGCGGCGGGAGTAGTGCTTTTTGCCTGCCACACGGAGAACTGCCAGTACCTGCAGGGTAACGTCCGGGCAGAGAAGCGCCTGACCCGTCTGCGCGGGCTTCTGGACGAGATAGGCTACCCGGCTGACGCTGTTCTTTACGCCTCTGCCGCACCGGCCGAGGCGGCGCGCGCGGCGCGGATACTGCGCACTTTTGCAGATGACCTCGCCAGTGTCGACCGGGAGGAGGCGATTGAGCAATGATTGTGGCCGAACGAAAGGCTATTTCCGATATTTTGCAGATGATCGAGGGTGCCGGGCGCGTGCTGGTTGTAGGATGCGGTACCTGTGTCACAGTATGCCTCGCCGGTGGAGAGAAAGAAGTCGCCGTGTGCGCCTCCCTGCTGCGCCTGCAGAATCAGGGGGAGGACCGGGACCTGACTGTGGCCGAAGCCACAATAGAGCGCCAGTGCGAGTGGGAGTTTGCTCGGGAGCTGGACGAGCTGGTCCCCGATTGTGATGCTATTGTCTCCCTGGCGTGCGGTGCAGGGGTGCAGACACTGGCGGCGCAATTTGAAGATACGCCGGTCTTTCCCGGACTGAATACGCAGTTTATAGGTATTCCCGAGGAGCAGGGGGTGTGGACGGAACACTGTCTCGCCTGCGGTGAATGCGTGCTGGACAAGACGGGCGGGATATGTCCCATTGCCCGCTGCGCGAAGACTATCCTGAATGGGCCGTGTGGGGGCTCCCAGGACGGAAAGTGTGAAATCAATCCGGAAACGGACTGCGCATGGCAGTTGATTTTTGATCGTCTCAAGCGCCTGGGCCGACTGCATATGCTGGAGGAAATCGAGCCCCCGAAGAACTGGTCCCACAGCTCGGACGGCGGGCCCAGGAAGGTGAAGCGAGAGGATATGATCTTATGACTGAAAGACCCACCGGTCACACCAACACCAACAGTAATTTGGAACGGGTGCTGGCGGCGGGCGAGTTCGCCGTCTGCGGGGAGCTGGGACCGCCGCGGAGTGCCGATGCAGAAGTCATTGCCGATCACGCCAGGCACTTTCACGGGTATGTGGACGCGGTAAACATCACCGACAACCAGACCGCCATAGTCCGCATGTCGAGCATCGCCGCGGGCGCGCTGCTGCGGGAAGTCGGGCTGGAGCCGGTGATCCAGATGACCTGCCGGGACCGGAACCGGCTCGCACAGCAGGCGGATCTGCTGGGGGCCGCGGCGATGGGCCTGAACACTCTGCTGTGTCTGTCGGGCGATCATCAGGTGTTCGGCGACGAGGACACCGCGCGGAATGTGTACGATATAGACTCGATGCACCTTCTGCAGATGGTACGCAAGATGCGGGACGACCGGCAGTTCATGTCCGGTACTGATCTGGAAGGGGCAGAGCCTCGCTTTTTCGTCGGTGCGGCGGCTAACCCTTTTGCCGACCCGTTTGAGTTCCGGGTGGTGCGACTGGCCAAAAAGGTGGCGGCAGGAGCGGAATTCATCCAGACGCAGGCGGTGTACGATGTTGACCGTTTCGCCCGGTGGATGGAGGCCGCGCGGGATATGGGACTGCACGAAAAGGTCAGCATCATGGCTGGCCTTGTGCCGCCGAAGTCGGCTGGTGCCCTCAGATACATGAAAAACAACGTCTCGGGAATGCGCATACCGGAGGAGCTGATCAGGCGCATGAGCGGGGCACAAGACCCGAAGGAAGAGGGTATACAGATTACCGTAGAAATAATCCAACAGGTTCGCGAGATCGAAGGGGTGCGGGGCGTACACATAATGCCCATCATGTGGGAGTCGGCTCTGCCGGAAATAGTGTCGCGCGCCGGTCTCACACCCCGGCCGGATCTCAGCTGATCTTGATAGGGGGTGCAATCGAAGTGGTCGTCGACGCAAGTAAGCTGAACCCTGAATTCAAATATGAAGTTGCCTCCCTGCCCGGCGCGGAGAATGTGCGGGTGTGCTTCACGTGCGGGGTGTGCACTGCCAGCTGCCCCGTCAGTGAGGTGGAGGAGCGCTTCAATCCCCGCAGGATGATCCGCATGATCATGTGGGGAATGAAGGAGGAGATTTTGTCTTCTGATCTTATCTGGCTGTGCAACCAGTGCTACTCCTGCTACGCGCACTGCCCGCAGGACGTCAAGTTCACTGACGTGGTAGGCGCCCTGCGCCGGATGGCCGTGGAGGAGGGCTATGTGGACGCCTCCTTCCTCCGGCTGTCCGAGGAGATGGATTGCATGACGCAGCAGTTGAGAAACCGGCTGGTGAGCAAGGTCCTGGAGACGCGATGCGCGGATGCCGATGCTGAGGTTGATCTGCGGTCGCTCATGACGCAGCTGGCACAGGAACTAGAGGGGGAGGAGGGCTGCTGAATGTCTGAGAAAATGAACGGCCCCGTCGGCTCCGCTCTGGTCGTCGGCGGTGGGATAGGCGGCGTTCAGACTGCGCTGGATTTAGCCGACAGTGGCTACTACGTCTACCTGGTCGAAAAATCCCCGTCCATCGGCGGGACCATGTCGCAGCTGGACAAGACGTTTCCCACCAATGACTGCTCCATGTGTATTTTGGGGCCCAAGCTGGTGGAGTGCGGCCGTCATCTTAACATTGAGAATATAACCTACTCCGAACTGCTGGATCTGCAGGGCGAGGCGGGAGACTTCACCGCCACGATCTGGGAAAAGCCCCGGTACGTGGACGTCGAAGCCTGCACCGGCTGTGGGGAGTGCGCAGAGGTATGCCCGGTCTCCGCCCTCAGTGAATACGAGGAGTGCCTGACGGAGAGACAGGCGGTGTACCGCCCGTTCCCTCAGGCGTCCCCCAATGCGTTCACCATTGAGAAGCACCGCGAGAGGCGGCTGTGCGAGCTGAACTGCCCCGCCGACTGCGACGCGCAGGGTTATATCGCCCTCATCGGTCAACAGAAGTACGAGGAGGCGCTGTCCCTGATACGTGAGACCGTCCCCCTGCCCGGGGTAATGGGGCGCATCTGCGTCCATCCCTGCGAGTCAAACTGCCGGCGCAGTGGGATCGACGAGCCGGTCAGCGTCGCGGCCCTGAAGCGGTTCGTGGCTGATCAGGTGGATCCGCTGGAGGTGCTCCCGGAGGTGGAAGAGCCGCGGGAGGAGAAGGTAGCCATCGTCGGTTCGGGGCCCGCGGGTCTGACGAGTGCCTACTATCTGGCCCGGGCCGGATACCAGTGCACCATATACGAGGCGCAGCCCGTACCGGGCGGAATGCTGGCCCTCGGTATACCCGAGTACCGTCTCCCGCACGACGTGTTGGAGCGGGAGATCCGCGTGATCGAGAAAATGGGCGTGCAGATCATCACCGACACGGCCATCGGTACCGACATCACCGTGGATGAGCTGTTTGAACAGGGTTACGATGCGGTGTATCTCGGCATCGGCGCGCAGAAGGGGCGTGCCATGGGTATACCCGGCGAGGACGTAGAGACGGCCGTGCAGGGTGTGGATTTTCTGCGCGAGGCCAACCTGCATGCGCACGGGCATCCCTACGAGGGACCACCTGTCAAAGGGCGCAGCGTTGCAGTGGTGGGGGGCGGGAATGTAGCCATGGACGCCGCCCGCACCGCGCTGCGAATGGGTGCAGAAGATGTACGTGTTCTCTACCGAAGGAGCCAGAAGGAAATGCCTGCTCTGGCGGAGGAAATCGAGGAGGCACACGAGGAAGGAGTCGAGTTCGAGCTTCTGGTCAACCCGACAGAGGTCCTCACCGTAGATGGTGAGATGACCGG
>PWGR01000156.1 GCA_003554565.1 Clostridia bacterium | reverse complement strand
CTGTCGCGGTGGCAGACGCCCCTCATTTGTGGATGCGGCACCACCCGACCGGGCGCGGTCTCTTTACGAGACCTTCATCGAGCGGATGGAGGAATATCCCCTGGAGGTGGCGACCGGTGAATTTGGTGCTTTCATGCTGGTTGACCTGGAGAACTGGGGTCCGGTGACGCTGCTTCTCGACAGTGACAAAAAATTCTGAGTCGGGTGTTCTGGCCGGGGCCCTGCAGATGGATACAGGCGTCGGCGGGGCATTGTCAGGATGAAGGGATTTGGAGGTTGAAACGATGACGATGAAGCGTCCGCGGGGAACGGCTGACGTCACGCCGGGGGACATTGCCAGGTGGCGTTACATAGAGGATATTGCCCGCGAGGTGTGCCACCTGTACGGCTATGGGGAGATCATCACGCCGACGATGGAGGATACCGAGCTGTTCCGTCGCACGGTGGGGGAGACTACCGACATTGTGGAAAAAGAGATGTATACCTTTGAGGACCGCAGCGGGCGAAGCCTGACCCTGCGGCCTGAAGGCACGGCTCCCACCGCGCGTATGTATCTGCAGGAGAATCTGTACTCTGTGGCACAGCCCGTAAAACTGGCCTATGTGGGTTGCCCGTTCTTCCGGTACGAGCGGCCCCAGGCCGGCCGCATGCGGGAATACCACCAGTTCGGGGTAGAGTGCTTCGGCAGCGCAGATGCTGCGGTTGATGCCGAGGTGATTGCTCTTGCCTGCGACTTTTTGCACCGGACCGGGGTGGACCAGCTGCAGCTCGGGGTGAACAGCATAGGTTGCCCGGATTGCCGGAATGATTATCGCGAGGCCCTGCGCGATCACTTCGAGCCGCACCTCGAGCAGCTGTGTGTCGATTGCCAGAGGCGGTACGAGGTGAACCCCCTGCGGCTTCTCGACTGTAAGCGGGAGGAATGCGGGGACAAAGCGGCGGGTGCTCCGTCCATGCTGCAGTACCTGTGTGGAGAATGTGCTGCACACTTCGCTGAATTGCGGGAGCACCTCGAGAGGTTTGGGCTGCCACACGAGGTGGACCAGACTCTCGTGCGCGGCCTGGACTACTACACCAGGACAGTTTTTGAGATAACCCATCACACGCTGGGGGCGCATGATGTGGTCTGTGGGGGCGGCCGTTACGATGGGCTGGTGGAGGTGCTCGGCGGTGATCCCACCCCTGCGGTGGGCTTCGGGCTCGGGATAGAGCGCCTGCTTTTGATCCTGGAGGAGGAAGAGATTGAACTGCCCTCTGTGCCCGGGCTGGACTGCTTCATAATATACATAGGGGAGGATGCGAAGGGTGCGGGGCTGCAGCTCCTGCAGGAACTGCGTTCGGAGGGCATAAGCGCCGACACCGATTACCTCGAGCGCAGCGTCAGGGCGCAGATGAGGTTTGCAGACAGGTACCCGTCGCGTTTTGCCGTTCTCCTGGGGGCAGACGAGCTGGAGGCCGGGGTCGTCACACTGCGGGACATGAGCGACGGATCGCAGCAGTCGGTCCCCCGAAATGAGCTGACAGCAGTGCTTCGCGATGCAGTTCGGTGACCGGGGCCAATTAAGGATAGATATCCGCGGAGGTGATGGGTGTGGGTGAAAAGAGAACGGGATCGGAGCGAAAGAGGATGGAGACGGATTCTCTGGGGGACTGGCGGCGCACCGATTACTGCGGCCGGCTCAATGCCAGGGATGCGGGTCGCGATGTGGTACTGGCGGGCTGGGTCAGCAACCGCCGGGACCTGGGGAGCCTGCTCTTTGTCATGGTCCGGGACCGCACGGGAGAGGTCCAGCTGGTATTTGACCGGGAGGCGGATGCAGACCTGTGGGAGCGGGCGCGCAGTTGGCGCAATGAATTTGTTGTCGCTGTACAGGGTCGTCTGCGCGAACGCTCGCTCGAGACCGTCAACCCGGACAGCCCGACCGGCTCGGTGGAGGTCGAGCCGTCGGAGGTGCGTCTGCTCAACACCTCATCGAATCCCCCGTTTTACATACAAGATGACCTCGATGTGGAGGAGGGACTGCGTCTGAAGCACCGCTACCTGGATCTGCGGCGTCCCCGGATGCAGCGCAATCTGGTGCTCCGCTCACGGGTGAATCAGGCGATCCGTCAGTTCCTCGAGGCCAGGGACTTCTGCGAGGTGGAAACTCCATATCTCACCCGCAGCACGCCGGAAGGTGCCAGGGACTACCTGGTGCCCAGCCGGATAGCGCCGGGTGAGTTCTATGCCCTCCCACAATCCCCACAGCTGTTCAAACAGCTCCTCATGCTCTCGGGGTTGGACCGGTACTACCAGCTGGTGCGCTGTTTCCGGGATGAGGACCTACGTGCCGACCGGCAGCCAGAGTTCACCCAACTGGACCTGGAGATGTCATTTGTCGGAATAGAAGATATATGCACCATGGTGGAGGAGCTTCTGGTGCAGCTGTTTCACCGCACCCGGGGGGTGTGTGTCGAGACTCCCTTTCCCTGCCTCACCTACCGCGACGCGATGGACAGGTACGGAAGTGACAAGCCCGACCTGCGTTACGATCTCGAGATAGTGGACCTTTCTTCCGCGGTGCGCGATTCGGAATTCCGCATTTTTTCCCAGACAGTGGATGGGGGCGGGTCAGTCAAGGGCCTGGTACTGCCTGGCGGGGCCGACACGGCGCGCAGCCGGCTCGACGCCTGGGAGGAGGCGGCCAAGAGCTGGGGTGCGGCCGGCCTGATCTGGATGGCCTGGGACGGCAATCCACTGGAAGGGGCCGATGCTGTACGTTCCCCGGTGGCGAAGTTCCTCAGTGATGCCGATGTGCGCGCCATCGCCCGTGGGGCGGATGCCGGTGCGGGAGATCTCCTCCTGGTGGTCGCCGGCGAACGGGCCGGGACGAACCGCATACTCGGACGCCTCCGGGTCCAGCTGGCGGAGGAGCTGGATATGGTCCCGGACGATGATCGACTGGAGTTTCTCTGGATCACCGAGCCCCCGCTTTTCGAAACTGACGATGCGGGCCGGATGACCAGTGTGCATCATCCCTTTACTGCACCCTGTGCCGAGGACGAGGAACTGGTGGATGCAGATCCTCTGGCCGTGCGGTCCGCGGGTTTCGATGTGGTGCTCAATGGGGTCGAGCTGGCCTCCGGCAGCATGCGGATCCATCGCCAGAACCTGCAGCAGCGGGTTTTTTCTGTGCTGGAAATGGATGAGGACATTCAGCGTGAGCGGTTCGGCTTCTTCCTCGATGCGCTGGAATACGGGCTGCCGCCGCACGGGGGTATTGCCTTCGGTATGGACCGGCTGGTGATGATGATCGCCGGCGAATGCAGCATCAGGGATGTCATTGCCTTTCCCAAGACCACGGCAGCACGCGATTTGATGACCCGCGCCCCGTCGAAGATCGATCGGGAACAGCTCCGCGAGCTCGCACTTAAGATTCAACGGGAGGAATCCTGACCGGGTAAAAACCAGCAACTGCAAAACACAGAAGGGCTGTTTTGCCAGTGACTCGCTGCCCGGTCTCCCGGTAGGTTCATGTTGCTACCGGGCGGGTCATATGATAATATTAATTTGCAACTGGGGATGATCGACTGCAGGTTTGCAGCGGGCAATTCCTTCGAGGGTTTGTTTATCGCAATATATCCTGAAACTGAGCGGGTTTTTCGCACATCCTGCGGTGTTCGTGTCTGGCCGGATTGTTTGAGCCAACACCATTACACCGGGAGCCTGAGCTGGGCGGTGGAAGGCAAGCCTCTTTCAAGTGGACGTCTGAAGCCGGCCATAGGGCACCCACCTGTCGAGATTGGGTTCGAAACAGGCGGGGGGCACGGCATCGCGGGAGTGCGATCTTTTTGTGTCACAAAAGAGGGCGAGATGACCTGCCGGGCTGCGGGTGGGCCCGGGCGCCCACCGCCGGGCAGGAAGCGGTTTTTGCCACATCTGACCTGGAACGTGCTGCGACCGGAATGTCGATGATGTAAACTGGCCATCAGTCCCGCGTGGGAGGTCCTGCATGTCTCGAGAAGCGGGGAGATCCAGGCTGCGGCTGGCTGCCGGGACCCTGTATTACCGATTGAAGCGATACACTCAGTGGTACTTGAGCCGGATAAGGTGGGCCCGTCGCAGGGCACCTGCTGTGGACGGTCACATAGTGTATGAACACTCATCTTTACTGCTGCGGCACCTGCGTAATGTCGATATGTGGATGCAGCGCAACAAAGTACACAATCTCCGCCTCGCGGTTGATGAGATCGATGGCCTGATAATCGCGCCGGGCGAACGGTTCTCCTTCTGGCGCTTGATCGGTCCACCGACCCGCGGACGGGGCTACCTGCCGGGGATGGTGCTGAGAAGTGGCCGGGTCGAACCGGGAATCGGCGGCGGCCTCTGCCAGCTGTCCAACCTTATCTACTGGATGACGCTGCATACCTCCCTGACGGTCGTGGAGCGGTACCGTCACAGCTACGACGTCTTCCCTGATTCTGATCGCACCCTCCCCTTCGGAAGCGGCGCCACCTGTGCCTACAACTACATCGATCTTCAGATTGAAAACCGCTCGGATGCTACATACCAGCTCCTCGTCTGTGTGACAGAAAGCCGCCTGAAAGGGCAGTGGATGGCAGATAGCATACCGCAGCACACCTACCGCGTGTACGAACATGATCACTGGATCACGCACGAACCGCCGGGCGGGCACGTACGACACAATGTCCTCCGGCGACGGGTGTATGATCGAAGGGGCGAGTTGGCGGATGATGAGTACATAACCGAAAATCATGCCCTGATGATGTACCCGCCATTTCTTGCCCCGGGAGACTCCAGTGACAGCTGACCTCCTCCCTGCAGGTAGCCAGCACTGCTGTCCCGATCGTCTGTTACCGGTGTTCCGCGGTATTTCGCGGATATACGGAGGGATGACGGGACGGGGAGCGAAAGCTACAGCACAATACCACACATGCAAGGTAGGAGGTTGTTCGCCGATGACCATAGACCTGCGAAGCGATACCGTAACGCAGCCCACAGAGGAGATGTGGCGGGCCATGGCGGAAGCCGAGGTGGGTGATGACGTCTACGGTGAGGATCCCACCATCAACCGTCTGCAGGAGCGGGCGGCGGAGATGGTGGGGAAAGAGGCGGCGCTGTTTGTTCCCAGCGGCACCATGGGCAACCAGGTCTGCCTCATGGCGCACACCCGGCGCGGCAACGAAATAGTTCTCGAGGAAGAAGCACACATCTTCATGTACGAGGCCGGCGGCCCGGCGGTTCTGTCCGGCTGTCAGACGCACAGGGTGAAGGGCGAGCGGGGGGTGCTGTGTCCGGACGATGTCCGGGCGGCGGTTCGCGCCGAGAACATCCATTTCCCCGAGACCACCCTCCTGTGTCTGGAGAACACCCACAACCGTGCCGGCGGTACGGTCACGTCTGTAGATAGGATGCGCGAACTGGCCGCGGTGGCGGACGAGGCCGGCATGAGTGTACACCTGGACGGGGCCAGGGTTTTCAACGCCGCGTGTGCGGAGGATGTAGACGTTCGCCGGATTACTGAGCACGTAGACAGTGTGCAGTTCTGTCTATCCAAGGGTCTCGCCGCTCCGGTCGGGTCGATGGTGGCGGGCAGTGAAGAGTTCATCGCCAGGTGTCTTCGCGCCCGCAAGATCCTCGGCGGCGGGATGAGACAGGCTGGCATCATCGCCGCTGCGGGTCTGGTGGCCCTTGACACCATGGTCGACCGGCTGG
>PWGR01000077.1 GCA_003554565.1 Clostridia bacterium | reverse complement strand
GCTGCGACACTGGCAGAAATCGCTGAATGCCTACGAGGAGGACCTGGCCTGCACGGCAGAACAGCAGGATGCGCTGCGGGAGAGGGAGGGCGCTCTGGACGGGGCCATTTCACGTACCGAGGACAGGTTGCGTCGGTGCGGGGGGCGCGAGGACACCCTCACCGAAGCAGCTGAACAGCTGCGGGATGAACTGCGCCGGCTGCGAGAAGAGCGCGAGCGCCTGGAGCGGGATGCGAACCGAGTAGAGGTCAGGCTTGCCCGCGCCCAGACGCGCTATGAACAGGTGGAGCGCGAAGTACGCGAGGCGGGTGTCGAGCCTGAAAAGGTCGACCTGTCGCCTGGATCGCCAGTTGAACGGAAGCTCGGGGAAATGCGAAGGTCTCTATCGAAAATGGAGGCCAGGCGACGCGAGCTGGAGCCGGTTAACCCACTGTCCATTGGTGAGTACCGCCGCGAATCACGCCGGTGGCGGCACATGCGGAAGCACCGGGACGATATGGCCGGGGCGCTGGAGGCACTGCGCGAGGTGCTGCACGGAACCCGGGATGAGCTGGATGTGCGCTTCAAGGAGAGCCTGCGGGCAACTTCTGACGCCTTTCACCGGTCCTTTTCCGACCTATTTGAGGGGGGACATGCGGAGCTGCGCTTGAAAGGAGATTCGGTGTGGGATGGGCAGGTTGAGGTGCGGGTGCAGCCTCCGGGCAAGAAGCTGACCAGGCTGAGCCTTCTGTCAGGAGGCGAGAGGGCTCTGGCCGGGATCGCCTTCCTCTTCGCTCTGCTGAATATGCGGCCCGCGCCAATATGCGTTTTCGATGAAATCGATGCTGCCCTGGACGACGCTAACACCGGAAAATTTGCGCGCTATGTCCGGCGATGGCGGGACGAGGCGCAGTATCTGTTGATAACCCATCAGAAGAGAACCATGGAAGCTGCTGATGCCATGCACGGGGTTACCATGTCCGAACCGGGAGTGTCTGAACTGGTATCAGTCAGGCTGCAGGGCAGGGACGAGGCGGATGTGAGCGATGTGGCGGCGGAAGGAAACGGAGAGGGGACGGCATGACGGACAGCCTTTGGACGCGGATGAAAGAAGGCCTGAAACGAACGCGCGAACGTATAGCTGATGGCTTTGAAGCCTACATCGATTTTTCTGCTATCGACGAGGAGATGTTCGAGGACCTCGAGGCAGTCCTGGTCCAGGCCGACATGGGGGTGCAGACTGCAGAAAGGGTGCTGGCCGACCTGCGTGAAGCGGTTAAGGCCGATAACCTGCAGGGAAAGGAAGAAGTTCTGGCAGCACTGGAGCGGGTGCTGCAGGGTGTTGTGCCTGACGATGGCGGGCGCGAGCTGAACCTCGATGGGGACCCGTCAGTGGTGATGTTGGTCGGTGTGAACGGGGTAGGCAAGACAACGAGTGCGGCGAAGCTGGCATGGAGGTTGAAGGAGGCTGGTCATCGCCCCATTCTCGGTGCCGCCGACACCTTCCGTGCAGCCGGCATCGAACAGCTGGAGTTGTGGGGTGAGCGGGCCGGTGTGGATGTGATTCGCCATGCGTCCGGATCTGATCCCGCGGCGGTGGCCTACGATACTATCAATGCAGCCCGGGCCCGCGACTGCGATGTGGTGTTGATTGACACAGCCGGCAGACTTCACACCCGCAAGAACCTTATGGAGGAGCTGCGGAAGATGTGCCGCGTGATGGAACGCGAAATTCCCGGTGCGCCACATGAGGGAATGCTGGTTGTGGATGCCACAACTGGCCAGAATGCGCTCCGCCAGGCGGAGATGTTTCGCGAAGCAGTCCCGCTGACCGGAGTGCTGCTGACGAAGCTGGATGGGACGGCAAAGGGCGGTATTGTGGTCGCCATAGAGGAGCAGACCGGAATCAAGGTCAAGTATGTGGGACTCGGTGAACAGGTGCAGGACCTACAGCCCTTCCGCCCCGCGGACTTCGTACGGGCACTGCTCGGGCGACGGTGATCATCTGGCTTCCTTCGTGAGTCCGTGGTCAATCCTGAGGGGGGAGAGACTTTGCGAGATAGTGAGGTGCTCCATCGACGATATAGCCGGGATCTGCGAATAGGCGTCCTGGTTTTCGTACCGCTGGTTCTCGGCCGGCTCATCAACACGGCGTTTTTCGGCTACCATATACCATTTCTCGCGTCCGTGGTGTTTCTGTGCTTCTGGGGGTGGGTCGGTGCGCGGTTCAATAGAATGAGTTTGGGAACCTGGGCAAACTACCTGCTGGGCGTAAGCATCTCGGTCCTGTCACTGGCGCTGTACGTGTGGCAGTTCTTCGTCGTTGGTGCGGCGGATCGCAGCTTTTTCCTTGCGGGTCTGTCCCAATTCTACGCTGCTCCGGTCGCACCGGTGGCCGCGCAGATCTGGTTCCTCTTCAGTCCCGGATATGCGGACAACCGGTACCTGATAATTGCATACCTGCTGCTTGTTGCCGTATTTTCCCTGGGGTTCGTTGGAGCGCGGATCCGGAAGGGACGGTAGTCCGGCGCGCTATGCGCCGGACCCGTCATAGATTTCTCAGCTACTCGACGAACACAGCGGAGTACCAGTCTTCCTTTTCGTCTTCGCATTGAAGAACCCGTATCGGGAAACCAAACCTCCTTGCGGTGCAAAAGACGTCGATACCGATGCTGTGAAAGGAGGGGCGGGCCTGTGTCGGGTTGCGGCAGGGAAGGCCCTCAGACCCCGCACAGGAATCACACAAGCTGCAATCGCTGAAGGAAATAGCGAAAGGTCGATCGGCGTAAAATGCCCGACGTTCCAGCTCGAGTGCCACCTCCTGTGCTGCGGTTTGCTCGTGGGTGTGGATAATCAGACCCCACTCGTACCGGCGCAGGATTTTCTCAAACTCCCACGGGCGCAGGGCGTTCGGTCGTGATGGGCACATATGTTTGCTTCCGTATTCATCGCATCCGTACATGCATTTCAACAGGGTTCGCGGATCAAACGCCAGGTCATCGGTGCAGAACTTCGCCGCACCGGCAGCTCCCAGTTCTTCGGCGTCAGCGATCAGCTGTTGCGCCAGAGCATCAGAGTTCATTCTTGCTCACCCCCGCAGGCTCATCTTCTTATGCATCCATTATACTGGTAAGGAACGCTGGGAATCCAGTACGACAGCGTGGGTGGGTTGACGGGTGGGAGGCTTTCCGCCTAAAATGGGATGCATTGCAGGTGTAAAGGCATTCACCTTTACAGGGGGGATCCGGTGGGTTCGCAAGTGGAGAAGGCCGTCAGGGTGAACGAGCTCTTTGATGTTTACGGTGCGCTGCTGACGCCGAGACAGCGTGAAATACTATCTTTTTATTATCAGCTTGACTTTTCGCTGGGCGAGATCGCCGATACCCTGGACGTCACCCGGCAAGCGGTGCATGATTCCATCGCCCGCGGGGTTGAAACGCTGGAGCAGACTGAAGCTATGCTCGGGCTGCTGACAAAATTGAATAGAATCAGAGATGTGATTGGACACACTCTGCCGCTCATTGAGCGATCGTGTGAGAGGTTGGATGACACCGTACAGGTTGTGAAACGGGATGCGTCGCTCAGGATTGAGATGCAGAGAATCGCCGAGGATTTGCTGGCGGCAGATGACCAGCTGAAAAATGTCCACGATATTCTGCAGCACCGCAGGGGGTAATTTCAGTGGCCTTTGAGAGTCTGGGAGAGAAAATACAGGAGACGATGCGCAGGTTGAGGGGTAAGGGCAAGCTGTCGGAGGAGGACGTCGATTCCGCCCTCCGGGAGGTCAGGCTCGCCCTTCTTGAGGCAGATGTCAACTTCAAGGTTGCCCGCAAGTTCATCAAGAGTGTGCGCGAGCGCGTCGTGGGAGAAGAAGTGACGGGCAGCCTCACTCCCGGGCAGCAGGTAGTCAAGGTGGTGCAGGAAGAGCTTACTGACCTCATGGGTGGTGAGAACCAGGGCATCGATTTTGCTTCCTCGCCGCCCACCGTGATCATACTCGCCGGGCTGCAGGGATCAGGAAAGACCACAACATGCGCAAAGCTGGCGCGGCACTTCAGCAGCAAGGGGAGGCATCCCCTGCTGGTGGCCGCCGACGTGTACCGACCGGCGGCCATAGAGCAGCTGCGTCAGATGGGAGATAGAATCGACGTCCCGGTTACCGTTCTGGATGCCAGCCCCGAGGATATAGCCCGTGCGGGCTACGGCGAGGCAAAGAAGGGGAAGAAGGACACCGTCATTATCGACACCGCGGGCCGCCTGCACATCGATGAAGACATGATGGAGGAGCTGAAGCGCGTAACGCAGGCCGTGCAGGTGCACGAAGCTCTCCTGGTCGTCGATGCCATGACTGGTCAGGATGCGGTCAATGTTGCCGAGCAGTTCTCAGAGGATCTCGATGTTTCCGGCATAATCCTCACCAAGCTGGACGGTGACACCCGCGGGGGAGCAGCTCTGTCGGTTCGCGATGTTACTGGCTGCCCGATCAAGTTCGTGGGAACGGGCGAGGGGATAGAGGATCTGGAGGCTTTTCACCCCGATCGGATGGCATCCCGGATCCTGGGCATGGGCGACGTCATGACGTTGATCGAAAAGGCTGAGTCAAAGGTGGACACTGCCGGCGCCCGTGAGATGGAACGCAAACTGCGTGAGGACGAGTTTACTCTGGATGACTTCCTGGATCAGCTGGAGCAGGTCCAGGACATGGGTCCACTGGATCAGCTGATGTCAATGATCCCGGGGATGGGGCAGAAGATGCCCGCGGCGGAGATCGATGAGAGGGATCTGCTGCGGACGAAAGCCATTATCCAGTCTATGACCCGGGAGGAACGGGCCGAGCCCGACATAGTCAAACGAAGCCGCCGGCGCCGCATTGCCCGCGGCAGCGGCACGCGAGTGCAGGATGTAAACCGGCTCCTGAAGCAGTACAAACAGACCAGAGACATGATCAAACAGCTCACACAGGGAGGCGGAGGTAAGGCAGCCCGCAGACTGGGTAAGATGCAGATCCCGCCTTTTGATTGAGCCCAGGTGAAGAAAAACTGAAAGCGAAGAGGAGGCGTTGCAGTTGGCAGTTAGAATCAGGTTGAGAAGACTGGGCGGAAAGAAGGATGCGTTTTTCCGGATTGTCGTTGCGGACTCTCGCTCTGCGCGTGATGGCCGCTTCATAGAGGAAATTGGCTATTACGATCCCGTGGAGGAGCCCGCCAGGGCCAAGATCGACGTGGAGCGAGCTCGTCACTGGCTCAGCACCGGAGCAAAACCCTCCGTGACCGTGCGTGACCTCTTCCGGAGGGCAAACATCATCCAGTGGGAGCCGACCGAAGAGGAGGATGGGGAAAGCCCCATAGCCTTCGAACTGGTCGGGGGCGAGGAGGACTCCGGGGAGTGATCCGGCCCAGGACCGTAAAAAGGGGGGGAAGTGAGACATCCCATGACAGTTCAAGAGCTTGTTAAATACATCGCACGATCCCTGGTGGATGAACCGGAAGCGGTGAATGTGCGGGAAGTCTCTGGAGAGCGATCGGCCATTATAGAGATCCACGTCTCTCCCAACGATATCGGAAAAATCATCGGCAAGCGCGGGCGGATTGTGCATGCCATTCGCACGGTGGCCAAAGCGTCCGCCGCCAAAGAGGGCAAACGGGTTGAAGTTGAGATCATCGAATAGAGTGCCAGCACCAATATCAGGCAATGACGTCCGATCGCAGGTGGCGCACCACCGGCTATTCTGGCGGCGGTTCATTGAGCAATTTCGCACGGAGACG